>CAZHXC010000064.1:0-10356 GCA_964536145.1 uncultured Spirochaetales bacterium
TGTCATCAAGTATGAAGAAATACCTGAGCTCCGGTTTCCCTGAACGGAGTTCCGCTTCGCCAATCACCCGGAAGGCAATGTATTTCAGGCCGTTTTTTACAAGATCTATCTTGAAAGGAGACTCATAGAGAAGGGCTTTCCGCGCCGCCGGCGTATCATCAAGGCTATAGTAAAGCGTATCACGCGATTCGAGCTGAATGAGGAGTGGCTCATCGTATATACCACTTTCAAGCCGGCTCAAGTCTACCCGTGGCTCCTCAACGGTGAACTCTACCTCGGCGGTTCGTATTTCACCTGTAGCGCTCAGTTTCCCCGCTACACGAACCTCTATAGTGCCGTCAATATTCAGGAGAAACGGTCCGGTATAACGTGAACCAAACTCGGCGGGATCCTCGCCTCCAAGGGTATACTTGACCCAATCGTAACCTGAAGATCGAACTACCAGATATTGTCTGTTTGCGAACACACCGGATACGGGGCTTAGAATCTGAAGCCCTTCAGCAAACTCGGCTTCAGTAGTGTCTATGGTGAAAGTCCATACCTTCAACTCGCTCAGATTTCCGGCCGCGTCAGCAGCGTAGGCTTTCACCGTATGTGATAGCACTCCCTCCCCTTCTGCCGAAAGCTCTAACGCTTCTTTCGTCCAAAGCTCCGCGTCGTCACGAATACAACTGTTTACGCAGAAGTAGTACAAGGTATCCGGAGGATTTTCTTCCGGTGTTATAAGCGAGAGGGATATCGGATTACTGTAAGTGCCTTCGGGCATATTTACTTCCGGAGGCGATGGCTCTCTTTTATCTATGACGTACTCAAACTCTTTTTTTCTCACGGTTTCGCCGTCAACCCGCGCTTCCACCCGTAATGTATAGAAGCGTTCTTCGCCGTCTATCGCGCTCAACGTGAAGGGAAACAAATACTCGGTAAAATCCTGTTTTCTGCTTTCTGCAAAAGAGTAGAAAATCTCCTCGTTCTCCCCGGCTCTCAGCCCAATCCGTTGATCGAAAGGATAGCTGCCCGGCGGTACCGAGACGGTTATTACAGATTGCGCATGAAGTGTAAAAGCTACAAAAGAAAGCCAGGCAAAGAGAAAAACGCGCCGCATCATTGCTGTTCCGTCCGGAGTAGCAAGGTTCTCGTCTCGGCGTCAATATGCGGATAGTAGGCGTCTACTTCATTCTCCGTCAAACCCACGAGCTCGTGGCTCATATAGTGTATCCACACGTCATCATCCGGTGAATGTATATCATGTTTCCGGCAGTAGAAATCCGGTTGAAACTGAAGAGTCTCTTCGGTGGAGTGGAATACCTTGTAGTCGTGCACGGCTATCTTCAGAGCTTCTCTCGGGATTCCCTTATCCATAATGATTTCAGCAAGATGGTTGATCGTCCTGCCGGAATCAAAGATGTCATCAACTAAGAGCACCTTATCACCGTTGCGCAGGTACTCAGGCGAATACGTCCACCCGTCAACCATAACACGCTCGCGTTTCCTGACGTCCGTATAGGAACGTGCAACGACCGCCGCGTAAAAGACCGGCCGTTCGTTCCGCCTGATCACCTTGAAGTACTCACTGATGACGTTCCCGACATATGCACCTCCCCTGAGTAAGACGTAAATAACATCGGGGATAAATCCGGAGCTGCGGATGCGGCACGCGAGCTTCAGGGAGTTATTACGAACTATATCGTATGAAAGAAAAATCTTACGCAACGGTATCCCTTTTACAGTATCGGGTTATCTCTTTATTCTGTGTATCGTTCAACAGGTGATAAAAGTCCATTATTATTTCTACAGGTTGGTAAGGATCTGTGCCCTTCCCTCAACAATACCGATGGTATGCTCAAAATGAGCCGAAATGCTCCCGTCCACGGTAACAACGGTCCAATCGTCGTCGAGTACGACAACCTCATCAGTACCGAGGTTGATCATCGGTTCTATCGCCAGGACCATCCCTTCCTTTATTCTCGGATTTGGCCCGGGGCCGATATAATTTGGCACCTGCGGGTCTTCGTGAAGCGAGAAACCCACACCGTGACCGCAGAATTGGTGGACAACGCCAAAACCATGGGCAATTGCGTGGTTATACACCGCCGCCGAGATATCACGTATGCGATTTCCTACCTTCGCCTGTTCAATTCCGCGGTAGAGGCACTCTTCAGTAACCTGCAATAGCTTGCTCACCTCTTCCGACACCTCACCAACCTTCAGGGTGCACGCCGCATCCGAAATAAAACCGTTGAGGTTGACACCAAGATCGAGGCTCAAAATATCTCCATTCTTCAGTTTTTCTTTATTGGGAATACCGTGAATAACCACGTGATTGACAGATGCACAGACGCTCGCCGGATAATCCATATACCCGAGAAAAGCCGGAGTTCCGCCCTGTGATACAATAAAATCCCGAGCCATTTCATCCAATTCCAGCGTTGTGATTCCCTCGGAGACGTGTTTCCGAAGAAGCTGGAATGTTGCCGCAAGGACCTTCCCAGATTCCTGGATGCGTGTGATCTCTTCCCTATTCTTCAGCCTTATCATGTAAACAGGAGTCCTCATTGAAATGAGACAACCTTACTTTCAATTGCCGTTATTTTCAAGTAAAGACTTGATAAGCGCCGCCTCCTCAGAACCAGGGTCAAGATCAATTGCGTAGGACGCCTCGCGGTGCGCCGCGTCAAAATCCCCGCGTGCGTAATGAACCCGGGCAAGGGCCGCTCTGACAAAGGCTTTTTTCTCTGCCGCCTCTTCCTCAAGATTTGCCAGACAGGTCTCCGCCTTTCTGAAGCTTTCGACAGCTCTGTCGTGGTCCTTCTTTTTTTCAAACAGAACACCGAGGTTGTAAGCGGTTTCCCACAGAGCCTCGTATTCGTAGGAGCTCGAGAAGGCCTCTGTAGCGGCGCCGGCATCCTCCTCGAGGACCGCTCTATAGCCCTCAAGAAAAAGCGACCATCCCGTCGTACCGTTTGCCTCTTCCCACACGCCAATGAGCCGCGAAAGCCCTTCGGTGTCCTGTGAGGCTATCAGGCTCGCGGCAAGATAGACGGCGTACCTGGAATTCGCCGGATTCTCAAGCACATGCCCCCACAGCGCGTTCTCGAGACGAACTCTATTGGCACGGCTCGGCATCAACCTCGCTGTCACAACCGCTATGTCGGGATCATTCGGATACCGTGTTTTATACTCCTCAATGAGCTTTTCAAACGGTTCCCCTGCCTGTCCACGCACCGTGATTTCCGCGAGCAGCAGCTGTCTATCCTCCGGAAATATCTCCCGAGCGGCGCGCAGGACATCCAAAGCTTTTTGGTCATTCCCACGGCTTGCCTCTATGTATGAAGCGTTGATATATGGCACCGGGCTTTCCTCTTTGTTCTCTCTCATTCCTATCGTGAACAGGTCGAGCGCATTTTCTTTCTCACCGAGCTTGAGATAGGCGTCGGCAAGAACAAGTTCCAAACCCTTGAGCTCCGATGTTAGGTACACATTCTTCGCATCACCATAACGTCCGGCGTCATAGAGTAACAGAAAGGCCGGCTCCGGAAATCTGGCGGCGTGCGGCTTTATTGTCTTTGCTGCGTTTTCCATCTCACCGGCGGCCGCGTATCTGAGGGCAGCGGCCAAGTCGAATCGTTCGTCGTCAAAAAGGTCCGCAGCTCGGGCAAGCTTGACAGGGTCTTCTGTATAGACGGCGGAAAAGAGTGGATCCTCCCCATCCGACTTGATTAGGACTTCCTGGTCAAAGGCGCTCTTTCGCAAAACCGCCTCACGTTTCAGTGGTACCCATCTATCCGACTTTAGATACTCGGAGGCATACCGGTAGCCAATCTCTATCCTGCCGGAGCGCAATGCTGCAAACACGCAGAGTGCGGCTATTTCTTCCGCACCCGATATCTCTTTGATTCCGGATCTGGAAACGGCGAACAACACTTCATAAGAACCAGTGGCTGTTCCAAGCGTATAAGCTCTCTTTGAGAGTGTGAGCCAATCGGCTCTCCCGCCGGCGAGGCTAACGGCTGCCTGAATCTCTTCGTCTGCCTGCTGCAGCGCGCCTGCTACAAGTCGGTTGTCTATCTCCGTGATCTTCGTTTCGAAATCAACTTTCTCTTCACTGCACGAAGCGAGCATGCAAAGACTTACCGTTATACAGGCGATCGTCCTTATCATGCCTTATCCCGCTTCCTCCTGACCGCGTCAAGGATTCCGTTTACAAACTTGTACGATTCATTGCTGCCGAATTGCTTGGCAATCTCGACAGCTTCGTCAATTGTCACCGTCACGGGAATATCGCTTTCGTAGCTCAGCGCGTATATGCTTATCCGGAGAATAGCCAGATCCACTTTGGCTATTCTGTCGATATCCCAATTTTGTGCGTGAGTCTTTATTGTACGATCGATATCGGCAATATTTTCGAGAGTGCCGGCAACGATGTGTCCGGCAAAGGATAGTATATCGGGTTCGAGCTTCTCGCGCCTTTCACTGTCAAGCCAGCGGAACTCGAGAAGATCTTCTGTGGACGGCCTGCAGGCATCCCAGGAAAAAAGAGCCTGAAAAGCGATAACCCGACCTTTGCGCCGAGATCCCATGCGATAATTTACTCGATCTCTTCCACGTTTTCTGTAAAGATTCGAACTTCAGCCTTTTCCTCGAACTCCTCCGTCAGTTCGTCAATTGCCTGCTGAAGCGCCCTGCTCTGAAGCTCCTGCATGAGTAATTCCTTAATAAACCCTCGGACCGTCTGCTGTTCGAGCGGGTTGATAGGGTCATCGAGGGTGAGCAGCTTTGGATCCCGATGATCCGTTACCTTAACGACGTGATAGCCAATCTTTGACTGAATGATGCCGCTCATCTTCCCTTCATCCACTTCAAAGATCGCATCGATATAGTCGTCGCCGTATGCCTGAGCACGAGGATCATTTCTCGCGAAAAAGCCTTTTTCTCCGCCGGTATATCTTGATTGTGAGTCATCTGAGTATTGCAAGACCGCTTCTTCAAAAGTAATTTCACCATTCCTGATCTGTCTGAGGGCAAGCTCAGCACGCTCGCGTGCCTTCTGTTTGTTTTCAGATGACAATCCTCTCGTATCGATGAATACTTCATTTATGCGAACGAGCTCAGGGTTTGTAAAACTGGTTGCATTCTTCCTGTACTGCGCCTCTATTTGCTTTTCAGTCGGCTCAGGGATTGAGGAAAGTACATCTTGCTTTGCATACCTGATGTACTCCTGATTTATCAATTGATCACGTATCTGTTTCTTATAAGCATCCAGACTCATCCCGGTATCCCGCACCACTACCTCTTCAAATTGCCTGTCCGAAATAGGGCTCCCCTGTTGTCTATCGAGATCCTGTCTAATTGCATTCAGCTGCGCATTGACCTGCTCGTCAGAAACATAGATATGTCCTTTTTCCAGCGCATTTTCCGCGGCCTGGCGTATGAGTACTTCCTGGATCATGGTATCCAGCACCTCCAAAGGCTCAGTGGGGATGCCGCTAATCCCTTGCGCACCGAGCGTCTTATACTGCTCAATCCGCTGTTCGAGCTGCGAAACAGAGATGAACTCGTTCTTATTTAGATTTACTGTGGCTGCAGGTCTGTCTATTACCTGAGCAAACAATGAGCCTGTTGCAGCAACAAGTATCATAATGGCTACAATGATGCTCTTACCTATGGCGCTTTTCACAATATACCTCATCTGTTTTCTATGCGAAGTTTTCTTCCCGTCGTCTCCGCTTCTCTCTTTTCCCGCTATTTTCTCGCATCTATAACTGACGACGGAGGTCCCCATGGTGAGCCGCGTGCGCCGCCGGAAAACAACTACCGCTGTGCGCATGCCACCTCCGGGCTGTGCCTGCTCCCGGTTTGGGCTATTCCTCGGCTTCTTCCTCCTGAGCGGATACCTCCGGTTGCTCGAGCCACCACTCTTCAACCTCTTGTTCCTGCGCTGAGCCCCGTCTTGCGGCGCCCAGGATGTCGCCGGTCTCCGGCGTCTTGTTGATCCAGGCAAGCAGGAAGGAACAGACAAGGAAAACCCCCGCGAGTACCGCGGTAAACTTTGTCAGTATATTCCCTGAACGCGACCCGAAAGCCGTTGAACCTCCTCCGCCAAAGATACCTCCGAGACCTTCTCCCTGATCATCCTGGAGCAGTACGACCACAATGAGCAGCAGCGAAGTTATGACGAAAACTACAAGCAGCAAAATACCAAGAACACCCATATCGTATTTCTCCGGTTCTATTATTTGTCGTATTCGGCGATCGCAGCAAAATCTTCAACCGTGAGCGAAGCGCCTCCCACAAGCGCACCGTCAATATTCGGCATATTCAGAAGTACAGCGGCGTTCCCCGGTTTTACCGACCCACCGTACTGTATAATGACAGAATCTGACAACTCCCCGGAAAATGCCTTTCCAATCACTTCCCTGATGAACAGATGCATGGCATCGGCATCTTCAGGTGTGGCTGTCTTGCCTGTGCCAATTGCCCAGACGGGTTCATAGGCGATAGTGATATTCTTGAGATCTTTTTCGCCTATGTTCTTCAACCCCTGCAGAATCTGCAACTGAACCACCTGCTCCGCCGCGCCGGCTTCGCGCTCTTCTATTTGCTCTCCAACGCAAAAGACCACTTCGAGTCCGTGAGAAATAGCGAGTTGTATCTTTCTGTTGATCAGCGAATCCTCTTCACCATAGGTATGTCGTCTCTCCGAATGGCCGAGAATAACCGTGTGCACCCCGAGATCTTTCAGCATAAGGACCGAAACTTCTCCCGTGTGGGCACCGCTTTCCTCGGCTGCCATGTTCTGGGCGCCTACGAGAATATTGCTGCCCTGTAAAACGTCCGTCACCGTCGGAATCGCAGTGAACGGCGGCGCAACCATCAGCTTGTGCGGCGAGCCTGCAAGAGCTTTTTTCAGGCCCTGCGCTAGATCCCTTGCTTCACCGGTTGTCTTGTGCATCTTCCAGTTTCCGGCAATATATTCCTGTCTCACTTTCTACTCCGTTTGTTTTTTCCTACTTATCCTGAAGCGCGGCGATACCGGGGAGCGTCTTACCTTCGAGAAACTCCAGCGAAGCTCCCCCGCCGGTAGACACATGATCGATCCTGTCTGCATAACCGAACTTGTTCACCGCGGCAACACTGTCCCCGCCTCCTACAACTGTGGTCCCGGGGCAGGAAGCTACAAACCCCGCGGTCTTCAGGGTTCCATTTGAAAATGCGTCAAACTCGAATACCCCCATCGGTCCGTTCCAAATAAGCGATTTTGCTGAACCGATTCGGTCTTCAATGAGGGCCAGTGTCTTCTCACCGACATCCATGGCCACCTTTCCTTCAGGGACGTTTACTCCATCCAGACGTTCAGGTTTCGCATTCTCATCAAAGGTATCCGCCACTACGTGATCCACGGGCAGGATGACCTCCGTACCGGTTTTGGCGGCGGTTTCCAGCAAGTTTTCTGCGGTCTTGAGAAAGTCTTCCTCCACGAGGGAATTACCTACGCCTACGCCCCTGGCCCTTAGAAAGGTATACGCCATTCCGCCACCAATGACGAGCGTCGTGCATTTAGGCAGCAGTGACTCGAGTACGCCAATTTTTGTAGATACCTTCGCACCGCCGATTATCGCCACAAAGGGCTTTTCCGGACTCTCCACGATCTTGGAGAGAAAGTCCACCTCTTTTTTCATAAGTAGCCCGGCTGCAGACTCGAGATATTGCGTGACGCCTTCTGTCGATGCATGGGCGCGGTGAGCCGCGCCAAACGCGTCGTTCACATAGACATCGGCAAGTTGTCCAAGCCGGCGGGCGAACTCAGGATCATTCTTCTCCTCTTCCGCGTGAAAACGGAGGTTTTCGAGAAGCAACAGCTCCCCCGGTTTCAGTTTCGAAGCATTCTCTGAAACTTCGGCGCCGACACAATCGCCGGCCATAGCCACCGGTTTTCCCACAAGCTCTGAAAGGCGCTCCGCTACGGGGCCAAGGCTCATTTCGGGTCTTTTCTCGCCCTTTGGCCTGCCGAGGTGACTCATGAGAATGACGGAAGCTTCATTCTCGAGAAGATAACGGATTGTTGGCAGGGCAGCGCGGATTCGGGTGTCGTCGCTTATGAAGCCATTTTTTAGAGGCACATTAAAATCAACCCGAACCAGGACCCTCTTTCCTCTTAAATCGAGATCTTCAACGGTTTTAATCGGCATAGTAACGCTCTTATACGAGTTTTTGCGCGAGGTCTACCACTCTATTGGAGTATCCCCACTCATTGTCGTACCAGGAAAGCACCTTGTAGAGGCCGTTTTCAATCTGCATAGTGCTCAATGCGTCAAAAATCGACGAATGGGGATTACCCACGATGTCATTAGACACTATCGGATCTGTGGTGTACTGAAGAATACCCTTCATTGGTCCTTCAGCTGCTTTCTTCATAGCGGAGTTGATCTCCTCTACGCTCGTATCTTTTTCCAACCTGACAACAAGGTCTACGATAGAACCTGTGGGTGTGGGAATGCGCATAGCAATGCCGTCCAACTTTCCCTTCAATTCCGGTACTACAAGTCCAATCGCCTTTGCGGCACCCGTGCTTGTAGGGATAATCGAAACAGCGGCCGCTCTCGCCCTTCGCAAATCCGAATGCGGTGCGTCCTGGAGATTCTGATCCGATGTATAGGCGTGAACCGTGGTCATGGCGCCGGAAATGATACCAAAATTGTCACTCAGGACTTTCGCTACAGGCGCAAGACAGTTTGTAGTGCAAGACGCGTTGGAGACTGCGAGGTCTCCATGCTGCAACATTTCATCATTCACTCCGAGTACGATTGTTCTATCGACTTCATCTTTTGCGGGAACCGTCAGGATAACCTTCTTTGCGCCCGCCTCGATGTGGTCTTTGTAGCCTCCCTTTTCCCCTGAAGCGGTGCGGAAAATACCCGTGGATTCGATGGCAACATCTACTCCCATTTCCTTCCAGGGAAGCTCTTTTGGATTCCTGACCGCGAGCACCGCGATTTCCTTACCGTCAACCTTGAAACCTTTATCCGACACTTCAATGGTTTTGCTGTACACGCCGTAATTCGAGTCGTATTTGAGTAGATGCGCGAGGGTCTTCGCATCGGTTATGTCATTGACCGCAACAACTTCGATGCCCGGCTTCTCTAATGCCGATTTGAATACACTTCTCCCTATTCTACCAAACCCATTTATGGCTATTTTCACAGACCACCTCCACGTTAATAAATCTATCTCTTTTGCTTAGCAGACTATAGCTACATACCCTTCCGCTGTCAATGAATCGTAAATAGGCCCGCCGATGCTCAGCGTATATCGAGGATTGATCTATACAGATCATCAGTGACCGGTCTTACAGCAGGTTGTGTTTCATCCTGATCCTCCGGGGGATAGATAACTTTGTCACCGACGTTTATCAGATCAAAAAATGGATCCCGTTCTATAATTCCTTCACTGACCACTTCATCGATTCCGGTTATCTTCACCTTGCCCAGAACATCCTCATCCTCATATTCAAATTCAAGGGAAGCGGGTACTTGCTCCAGCGCCTCGCGTTTGAGGATTATAAGTTCATCATTTATTTCCAGACCGTCAACCCGGCCGGCGTCAATAAGTACCGTATCAAACTCCCGCGCAAGGATCTCTCCATAAAGCGGAAATTTTCCGGCAAGCTCGGCTGCAGAGTTTGCAATTCCATCGGTTACACGGTTATTACCGGTTCTCAATACCGCGTACTCCGCAAGCTGTGATCCGGTACTACCGCTGTAGAGCTTCCACCGGGTTGAAAAAAATCTGGTTCCTTCATCGAAGGTGAGAATGACGAAATAATCCGCCGCCCTGGTTCTTGCTTCAGAAAAAGCCTCTCCAAAACCGGTAACACCAACGACTGATCCGGAGAGATCGAGCTTATCATTGCCTAATAGTACATGATGAAAGTACTCTGCAACCTCGGTTGCACCACGCATGTGCACCATTTCGCCGTCACCGAAGAATAGCGCAACACGGTATCTGTCCCTCACGAGATCGTACTGCGAAACATCCCAGCGCGCAGAAACCGTGTCCACAAGGAGACTCTCGGCAATTTCTAGTTTGACCATGATTTCCTTATCAACAAATCCCAGATCACTCAACACCTCGAGTTCCGAATAGTATTTTCCTGTACGCCCGAGCAGCCTGTAGACCGAGGCGTACTGAAGCCTGCCGTCCCTTGAACGTGGATCAAGCACCAGCCCGCGTCTGAACTCACGCAGAGCCCTCTGCAGATAGTTCTTCTCCAGATATGCCCGTCCCTGATCAAAATGATAGGCGGCAAAACGAGATCTTCTCGGGTCACCAATTTCGGTGGTATCGATAAGCAGGTTTTCC
>CAZHXC010000065.1:0-10330 GCA_964536145.1 uncultured Spirochaetales bacterium
GATCATCTTGTCGTCCATGTAAAGCGTATTTTTCAGCGATTTGTTTTCCCGTTTGAGGTCTTCTATTCGTAACGCGTTTCTCACAAGGTTTATGATTTTGTCCATGGAGAGCGGCTTCTCGACAAAATCGAATGCCCCGAGTTTCACAGCGCGAACCGCGATGTCAATATTTGCATGACCGGATATGACGATTACTTCAGTATCGGAATACTCTTCCTTTATGGTCTTGAGGACATCGATCCCGCCGAGATTCGGCAGGAGCACATCGAGAATGACAAGATCGACATCGTTGTCTCGCATTGCCGCAAGGCCCGCGTAGCCGTCCGCTGCAGCGAGTACGTTGTATTTCTCGTCTTCCAGGATCCCTGAGAGAACGGTTCGTATGCCTGGTTCATCGTCGATAATCAAGATCGTGCTCATGCGTCCCGTTCCATCGGTAAGTCCATAATAAAGGTAGTACCGGCGCCTAACTCGGATTCGAACCAGATTTGGCCTTTGTGATCGAAGATAATGCGTTCGACTATCGGAAGTCCCAACCCGGTGCCGTCTGCTTTTGTTGTGAAATAGGGGTTGAATACCTGCCCGTGGAAATCGGGGCCAATCCCCTTGCCGGAATCTTGTACCTGTATCCGACAGTACCGTTTATCCTGCTTTCTGACAAGACCTGTCCGCACTGAGACACTACCGCCGGCTTCAATCGCTTCAAACGCGTTCTTGAACAGATTGCTGAAAACCTGCCGCATCTGTCCTCTGTCGATGGGAAGCACGATTTGCGTATCGACGTTTTCCAGATTCACCGCAATGTTGGGATAGGAGTCCGCATATACGGCAAGCACCTCCTGTATCAACGAGTAGAGGTTTTCTTCTTCTATCTGAGGCGCCGGCAAGCGGGAAAAAGTCCTGAACTCTTCGAGGAGGTTATTGAGATTATCAACCTCTTCAATGATCGATGCTACGGCCGGTTCGAGTATGTCGCCAAAATCCTCCCTCTTTTCATAATACCTGTGAAGAATTCTCTGCGCACTCAGCTTTATCGGGGTAAGCGGATTCTTGATTTCATGAGCCATTCTTCTCGCAATCTCCTGCCACGCCGATATCTTCTCAGTCTGGAGCAGTTTGTGGCGTGACCGCTCGAGCTCTCCCATCATCGTATTGAAAGAATCCACGAGGGTGGCCAGCTCCTGTCCGGTCCTTCCGAGAATCCTGTAAGAGAAATCGCCGTCCGCCACTTTGCGCGTAGCTTCTTCGAGGCTCACGATCGGCCTGATTATCTGATCACTCAACAGAAAGCTGATGAGGAGCGAGAGAAGCAGCAAGGGCAGAGAGAAGAAACCGTAAAACACGATGAGGGTCATACGAAAAACAGGCAGGAAGCTCTCTATCTGGGCGAAAACGTCGCTCGAATCGGTGAGGTTTGCGGCTTTTACGTTGAAATCGGCCGGTCGCATCGACGTGAGGACGATATGGAGCACCTCTCCACCAATCCGTTGTCTTCTCAGGTGGCGCGTGGCGCTGAACTCTCGCGTCGCCTCCGATGCCATAATACCTCCGCTGCCGTTCAAAACTCTGGTAAATGGCACCCTTCCCCTCGTATCACCATAGAAGGCTATCTCATTACCGTCGTTGTCAAACACCTGCATGCTGTCTATCAGGCTGTTCGTGGCGATAATCGCCTGCCACGCCTCTTCCGGCGCACGTTCAACATTTCTGTACACCGGTGAGAGAAGAGGGCTCGAGGCAAAGACACGCAGCCCCTCTATACGCTCCCGGTTGTATTCGAGAACGAGGTCTACGCCTCCCTCGACCCCTTCAGCAACAGGAGAAGAAAACCAGCGGCTCATGGCAATTTCTATGAAGCTGATAGAGAAGATGGCCTGGGGGAGCGAGCTGACGATGGTTACAAAGGAAAAAAACAGCATGAGCCTGAACTTGAAGGCGGCGCCGGATTTTGCGCGCTTTCTCTCGCGAAGAACCTTTACCACGTTCAAAGCAATCGCCGCCGCGAGGAAGAGAGGAAGGATGATGGCCGTTGGAATAACGATATAGTAAGAGGCCGGACTTTCTAACGAAACGTCACTGATTATCTGACGGGCGAAAAAGAGCACGAGTACGATGAGGAGCAGGTAGATCAGTAGAATACTGACAAGCGCCGTTGAAACGGTGCTGGTGGGCCGCCTCACCGGATGATCCTTTCTACTTCAGTTTGCTGCCAAGAGGAAATTGTTTGCAGGTCAGACTTAATGAGCGTCATGAGCGTTAACGGCGGAACGAGCTTGATCGGCTGGATTCTCCATCTGCACAGAAGATAATCTTCATCTTCAAAACCGCCGGGAAGACCCATGCGGTAATTGTCAACCGAAAGGAAGAAGTCGAGAAATGCACTAGCATTTGTGAATACCCGCTCAACCGATTCATCAACGAGGACGACGAAAGTTTCATCAAACGCGTCCCACCGGGCGACATAGAGAAGTTCTTCTTCCTTGATGAGCCTGTCACCAAACAGCTTTTGAAGGCCCTTTGCTTTCCTAAGAACACGGAACTCGTAATGCACTTCAGAACGGTGACCGTCAAGAAGAGAGCCTACTATTTCTGAACCGGAGTACTCTTCAGCTTCAAAAGAAAAAACGATAGCGCCGCTTTGAGCGCCGACATCTAACAATCCGAGCAGGAGCAAGGGGATGAGGAGCTGCTTTTTTCTCATTCCTCTTCAAAGCGGTTTTCGAAAAGTTGCGCGATTGCCTCTACCGCTTCGGCCTCATCTTCGCCTTCCGCTACGACCGAGAGTGTGGAGTTGTAGGCAGCGCCCAAAGTAATGATTCCCATTATTGATTTCGCGTTGATTTTATTGCCGTTCTTTTCCATGAAGATCTCTGAACTAAAATCATTCGCGACCTTGACGATCAAGGCGGCGGGCCGTGCGTGAATACCGGCCCTGTTTTTTATAGTGACTTCTTTCTCGGTCATGTGACGCCGTATATACCTCAGATGGCATTTTGCACGAAACTTTGAGCACGTGCAACTAACCGGCGCTAAGCTAGAACTTATCTTCCTTCTGAAAATAGAGAGCCCTGGCGTTTTCGCTTTCAAGCCAATCAAGCACGTTTTGGTCAAACTCCTTGGCGGAGTGGTATCCCATCTTTTTGAGGCGTTCGACCATTGCCGCCACTTCTATTAGTATCGATACGTTGCGGCCGGGCATGATAGGCAGGTAAAGGCAGGGCGCGTGCACGCCAAGAATGTCTTCCTTCTCATCCCCCGAACCAAGGCGGTCGTAGGCCTTCTTTTTGTCAAGCGTTTCGAGATGAACCACAAGCTGGATCTGCTTTTTGTCACGGATTGCCCCGACACCAAACAGGTGGGCTACGTTTATGATACCAAGACCACGAATCTCCATGTGATGACTGGTTACCTTGTTAAAGGCGGATCCCATGAGAATGTTTCCGCTTACGCAGCGTATCTCAACCGCGTCATCACAGATCAGGCGGTGTCCCCGCTCAATCAATTCCAGGGCAACTTCACTCTTTCCCACACCGCTTTCACCCATTATGAGGATTCCGATCCCGAAAACCTCAACGAGGGAACCGTGCACAACCTTTTGCGGGGCAAAAATAGAATCCAACGCGCGTATCAGCCGGCTCGAAAAATCCGCCGTGGCGAGTGTTGTCTGGAGAATAGGTACTCCCGCTTCCTCGGCGTTCTGGATGAACTCTTCATGCGGCATCAGTTCGTGGGAAAAAATGCAACAGGGAATTGGGTAGGTAAACATCTCATGGATCGCGCTGATTTCATTTTCATAGTGCAGTTTGTCGAGAAACGCCGTTTCGCCGCGGCCAAAAAGCTGTATTCTGTTGTAGGCAAACTTATCAAAGAAGCCTGCAAGCGCAAGCCCCGGACGATTGAGATCAGGCACGGTGATTTCGCGCGATAACCCCGGTCTTCCCGCAATACATTTCAACTCGAGGGCATCGTGTTCAATCAAATCGAGATCGAGAAGGTCAAGAACGGTAAAAGCATCCATATATACTATTCTATCCGTGATCCTGGATTTTATCTTTTTCCTTTCTTATTTTTACATCCAATTTGTCGAAGAGAAGGTCTATTCCTTTTATCAGGTTGAAGGTATCCACCCCTATGTGTGCGCTTGTTCCCCACCTGAAGTTGATGTTGGCTTCGGCCTTGTACGCTTTGGAGTCCTGGGACAAAGTGAATAGAAGGTCGACAATCAAATCTTCAGCGTAGCTGAGCCGCTTCAGCTTCTTGTTCAGGTAGTCACGAACATTCTGGCTGATATCTAAATGAACACCTTTCACATCCACATTCATTCCGCACATTCCTCCCGCTTGATCGTTTTAGAAACATTCTTCCGACCGGAAGTTACTCACCGTCTGTAAGAAGAGTCAATATCAAGCTCATTCCGGTACTTTGCTACCGTTCGTCTCGCTATGTTGATTCCCTGTTTCTTGAGTAGGTCTGCGATATTCTGATCCGAAAGGTGCTTTTCCGAATCATCGGCTTCTATGATTTCTCTTATTATCTCCTTCACACCTTCCTTGGAAAAACGTGATCCGTGAGAACCTGCCCCGGATATGCTGTTTGAAAAGAAATGCTTTAGCTCAAAGATTCCCCACTCGGTTTGAATATACTTGGCAGTGGTGATCCTCGAGACGGTGGTCTCATGCACATCCACTTCATCCGCAATATCCTTGAGGGTGAGGGGAACGAGGTATTTGGGTCCCTTTATAAAAAAGTCGCGCTGAAACTCCACAATGGCTTTCGCAATCTTGAGAAGCGTCTGGTTCCTCTGATGAATGCTTCTGATAAACCATCGAGCTTCTTTGACATTGGTATTTACAAATCGCTTGACGCTCTTCTCCGAGTGCTCTTTCCCGTTCTTCATTATTTCTGTAAAGAATGGATTGATTCCTAGAACGGGTATCTCCTCATCGTTTAATATGAGGACAAACTCGCCTTCCTTCATGGTTACCTGAAGATCAGGAATAACGTAGGTGGATTTTGAAGTGGAGTACTGGCGCCCGGGAAAAGGTTCAAGAGTTCTTATGAAGTCAAGAATTTCAAGCACCTCATCCTGGGAGATCTTCATCTTTCTTGCAATTTCGGCATACTTGCTTTTTTCGAGCAGGGTGAGGTATTCGCTGAGCACTTCTTCAGTATGCTCCGGAGCCTCCGGGCTCAACGAGGCCTGTACAACAAGGGATTCTTTGTAGTCTTTGGTGCAGGTTCCCACCGGGTCGAGACGACGGATGAGATCGAGCATAGGCTGCAGGTGCTTTGCATCCTCTCCCTTTATAAGGGTTTCAGGATCTTCTATGTAAAAGCCGTTGTCGTCGAGATTCTGTATGAGAAGCTCACCGACACGGAAGGCGTCAGCTTCTATGGGTTGAACACGTAGTTGCCATATCAAATGATCATGCAGGCTCTCAGGTCTTGATAAAGCACCTTCGATGAATCTACGCTTTGAATCGCTGGCCTCCTCATCGAGACGCCGGGAATAGCCCGGATCGGAGGAGTTTTCGAATATATCGAAATCTTCCGTCTGTCTTTCAGCACTGTCGAGAGATTCGTCGGTTTTCTCTTCGATCACCTCGAGCGCCGGATTCTTCTCCAGTTCCTCCCGGATGGTAGTTTTCAACTCCTGGATGGGCATGGCCATGAGCTGTATCGATTGATACAGCTGAGGATTCATCTTGAGTCTTTGCTCCTGTAGAATTACAGGTTTCTGGTACTGCACCTACACCTCCGGCACCAGGTTGTGCCACTACTTAATTAATGGACATCAGCCGGTTGTTTGTCAATGAAAAGGGTGCGATTTCACGGACGGGCTTTTCGTAAGCTATGAAACAGTGAAATTGAGGCCGTCCCGCAACCTTTATGCCTCCATGGCACGCGCTACATATCGTGTATGCTACTTAGACAGTGCTACATGTAGTGTTGCAAACGGCCTCGATTCAGAGGGATTAACGTTGCGGGACAGCCTGAATTGGCCCTGCAGCAGTACTCCGTGCTCAAACAGCCTCGACTTCGTCTCGGAACTGCGCGCGGAGCACTGCTTCCGGGCCACATCTGATACATAACACGCTAATCCCGTCCGTGAAATCGCGCCCGAACGATTGCGTTCGTCTTCTTCTATTTCGAGCCGTCGCTGCCGATGTCGAGGGCACTGATGATCTTCCGTATGAAAGGATCGCATATCGAATAAATCCGGCGGTTTCCCTCGATTCTCGCCTCTACGATTCCCTTGTCCTTCAGAACGGCAAGGTGTTGCGATATCACCGGCTGCGACTGGTTCAAACAGTGCCACAACTCGGTCACGCAGGCATTCTCTTTTTCCATGACACAGAGAAGCTTCAGCCGCACCGGATGCCCGCAAACTTTGAGGCGTTCTGCATAACTCTCAATCACCGCATCGGAACACAAAAGCGCGTCTGACATAGTAGAGTAAGAGTACTACGTTTTTTATTGCGTTACAATGAGTTGATATGGCATTCCCGTGTAGGTATACTCTCTCCACCTGATGATCTATCTCGACTGGGCGGCCACGGCTCCGCCGATTCCTGCGATACTCAACGACTCAACTGACAAGGCGGCCCTGCTTTACGCAAACCCGTCTTCGGTTCACGCTCCCGGAAAGGCCGCCAGGGAGTGTATCGAACAGGCGAGAGAGGCGTGCGGGCGCTACCTGGAAGTCTCACCGGAGCGCATTTACTTTACCGCGGGTGGGACCGAGAGCAACAACATCGTCCTCACCTCGCTTCTGAGCCGGAGGTCAAAAGGCTCGGTGGTCATTTCAGGGATCGAGCATCCTTCAGTGTACGAACCGGCTCAAATGCTCAAGAGCTCCGGTTTTGCCGTGCGATTTGTAAAAGCGGAAACAGATGGCATTGTAGATCCCGACCGGTTTGCCGCAGCCGTGGAAAGCGACACGGTTCTTGCCGCTGTGATGCTCGTCAACAATGAAACAGGCGCAATACAGCCGGTTGCAGAGGTAAGCCGGTTGGTCCGTGAGAAAGAGTCGGTTTTCTCACGACACGTACACCTGCATACGGACGCCGTACAGGGACTTGGCAAGATGAAAATCGCAGCGGATGATTTGGGAATTGACTCGCTGGCGGCAAGCGGTCACAAGCTTGGCGCACCGCGCGGGGCGGGCATCCTCTACCTTTCCAATCCAATTGAAACGATATACCGCGGCGGAGGACAGGAGCAAGGTCAACGTCCGGGAACGGAAAACCTTGGAGCAGTTTATGGTCTGGGGACCGCATTTGAAATGTGGGAAACAAACAGAAGTGAATGGTCGGCCGGCGCGCGGGCGCTCAGAAGCCGCATGCTCGGCAGAATTTCGACCGTACCCGGGGTGCGGTTTTTCGACCCATCCTATCTCGAATCGAGCGAGCGGTACTCTCCGTATATCATGAGTGCGTCGTTCCCGCCGGTACCCGGAGAGGTGCTTGTCAGGGTGATGAGCGACCGCGGATTTGCCATCTCCACAGGATCAGCCTGCTCGGCGAGAGGAAAGAAAAATCCGCGGGTGCTTGAGAACATGGGCGCCGGAAGAGAGACCACCAATGCGGCGGTTCGAGTTTCGATAGGGCCTGACACCACAGAGAGCGAATGCGATGCTTTCTGCACGGCCCTCGAAGAGGAGGTAACAACACTGATGGGCCGGATGGGATCAGGCTGATGCTCTATCTGATCAGAGTTGGAGAGATATCTCTCAAAGGCGGTAACCGAGGTTTCTTTGAAAAGAAACTGACTCAGAATATCAAGCGAAGGCTGAAAAGCTTTCAGGTAGCCATTACCGGTTCAACGGGCCGATTTCTCCTCGAAGCACCTGAGGGTGCGGAAACTGCGGTCAAAGAAGTGCTCTCCACAACCTTTGGAATAGTCGGCTTTTCAAGGGCAACCGTAACAACAAAAACGTTGGACGATATTCGCCGTGCCGCCTTCAGCGAAGTGGAAGATTTTCTGTCGCACAATACGGGCGGCTCCTTCAAGATAGCTGCGAGAAGATCCGACAAGTCTTTTCCCTGTAACTCATATGAAATCGCCAGCACGATTGGTGACGAGATTCGTGGCAATTTTACAGCCATGTCGGTCAACGTGCATGAACCGGATCTGCTGCTGAACATTGAAGTTCGGGACCGTGCCTACGTGTACGGCAACGAGTCAAGAGGACCCGGCGGGCTGCCCGTTGGGGTTGCGGGCAGGGGGATGCTGTTGCTCTCCGGTGGGATAGATTCTCCTGTTGCGGCGTATCTCATGGCCAAACGCGGGTTGGGTATTGATGCTGTGTACTTTCACACCTATCCATACACCCCTGATGAAACGCTGGAAAAAGTAAAAACTATTACCGAAAAACTTGCCTCGCCCTGCTGCGGTATCAACCTGTGGGTTGTTCCTTTCACCGACGTGGCGCTCAAATTACGCAGGGAAGCGCCGTCTGATCAGACAACGCTCCTGATGCGGGCGGGAATGATGGATGCGGCTTCTCGAATAGCAGGACGGGGAAGAGGGCTCTGCCTCATAACCGGTGAGTCCCTGAGCCAGGTTGCAAGTCAGACCGCACAGAGCATGCGGTTTACCGAGAGCCCTTCAACGCTGCCGGTCTTCAGACCCCTGGTAGCACTCGATAAGGAAGAGATTATCAACATCGCAAGAAAAATCGATACGTACGATACCTCTATCCTCCCCTACGACGACTGCTGCACCGTATTCTCACCGGAGAAGCCGCTCATTCGTCCCGATTTTGAGCTCATGCGACGCTCTTACCAACAGTTGGAGATTGAGGAAGTGCTCGAAGCTTCAATTCGCGACATGAAGAAGCTCTGGTTCCCACCAAAGTTGGGGATATAGGCTTTAGCTTTCTTTCTTTGCAGGCTCTTTCTTCGCGCTGGACGAGGAATCCTTTGAAGCGGCCGAGTCCCCGGTGGACTTAGCCGGCGCCGGTGTCGATTCACTCTCTTTTTTTGAGCCGTTTGCGCCGCCACTGCGGTTGTCGGTAGAATAAAAACCGCTTCCTTTGAAAATGATTCCCATACCACCGTTTATCAGACGCCTGACCTTCTTCCCGCACTTGGGGCAGGAGTCAAGTGGCTCATCGGTCATTCTCTGAAAAGCTTCAAAGGTGTGATTGCAATAAAGGCATTCGTATTCATATGTAGGCATCTGCGTTGCTCCAGATTGAAGATCAATAAAAATATACAGAATTCAAGATATAATACACAGATCTAACACGTTGTGACAAGCAAATGATTTGGTCAAACGCTTCGGTCACCCGACGCCCGGCGCCGGTCTCACCGGTACGCCCCGCTCCGCCAAAAATGCTTTGATCTCGCCAATGGTATACTCACCGTAATGCACCATCGATGCTATGAGCGCGGCATCCGCATCGCCTTTTTCGAACACCTCGGCGAGGTGCTCGGGTTCACCCGCGCCGCCGGATGCCACAACAGGTATACCGACACCGTTTGATATCATCTTGGTGACGGTGAGCTCATAGCCGGCCTTTGTACCATCGGCATCTATAGAATTGAGCACGATCTCCCCGGCGCCACGGGATTCGGCTTCCCTCGCCCACTCGAGCGCGTCAAGGTCGGTCCGGTTTCTCCCTCCATGTGTATACACCCGGTAGCCGTTTGGAGAGGTATGGTCCCTTGCCACATCCATACCGAGTACGATGCACTGGCTGCCGAAAAGCGCCGCCCCGGCGTCGATAATACCGGGATCCCTCACCGCCTGGGTATTGACGCTGATTTTCTCGGCTCCGGCGAGTAAAACCTCCCGCATGTCTTCAACCGAGCCTAATCCGCCGCCAACGGCAAAGGGGATGAATATCTGCTCAGCCACTCTGCGAACCACATCTATCATAATGCCCCGTTTATCTGAGGAGGCGGTTATATCGTAGAAAACGAGCTCATCCACACCCTGTTCGTAATAGTCCCGTGCCATACTCACCGGATCTCCGAGATCGACATTTCCCTTGAACTTGATACCTTTTGTGGTTTTTCCTTCACGTACGTCGAGACAGATGACTATTCGCTTCTGAAGCATATTATGTTCCCAGCTCGAAAAAGTTTTTGAGAAGCTTCAAACCGTATTCGCCGGATTTTTCCGGGTGAAACTGGAACGCCACCACGTTCTCATGGGCTATCCCCGAGGTAAACCGGACTCCATACTCGGTGTCCGCTATTTCGAGCTCCCGGTTCTCCGGATCGAGATAGTATGAATGGACAAAGTAGAACGAAGCGCCGTCAGGTATGCCTTTGAATACGGGGTGGCGGCTCCGGTGCCTGACCCGGTTCCATCCCATGTG
>CAZHXC010000066.1:0-3472 GCA_964536145.1 uncultured Spirochaetales bacterium
CCCCGAAGAGATCCAAAGCTACATCAACTGGACCTTCGGGAGCTTCAGCGGTACTACCTGGAGACAGCTTTCAATATTCATTCCCGTCGCGCTAATAGCGATGTGCGTTACGCTGCTTTCTCAGAAAGCGCTCAACGGTCTGCTGCTTGGCGAATCCTATGCCAGAAGCATGGGTTTGCATATCAAAAGGACCCGTGGGTTGATCATCGCAACTACCGCGATTCTCACGGGTATAATCACCGCATTTTGCGGTCCTGTCGGTTTCCTCGGTGTCGCGGTTCCCCATCTGGCAAGGAGCATTTTGAACACATCGAACCACAAAACGCTCCTCCCGGCCTCTGCGCTATTGGGGGCGGTGATGGCGTTATTTGCCGATTTGATTGCTCATCTCCCCGGAACTTCGATAGTATTGCCCCTCAATGCGGTAACGGCAATTATCGGAGCCCCCGTGGTCGCCTGGGTAATTCTGAAAAGACGCGCGCTGCGTGAGGCTTTTTCCTGATGGATAACGCACTGTTCGCTGAGCATCTGGTAATCGGCTATCAGCACGGAGACAGGGGAAGGACCGTCGTTGCAGAGAATCTCAACCTCAGGCTCGATCATGGGGAGATTGTCTGTCTTGTGGGGCCAAACGGTGCAGGTAAATCGACGCTCCTGAGAACGCTAACAGCGTTACAGCCCTCCCTCGCAGGAACCATTACGGTGGAGGGTATCGATATTCTTAGGCTCGACATACGTGCCCGGGCCCGCAAAATCGGTGTAGTACTCACCGAACGGGTGAATGTCGGCATTCTTAGAGCTTTCGACCTCGTATCACTCGGCAGACATCCCCACACAAACTGGAGCGGCCGGCTGACTGAAAAAGATATCGAAGCGATCAACTGGGCAATAGAAGCGGTGGGCGCGGTGGAGTTGAGCTCGAGAAACGTCAATGAGCTCTCCGACGGCGAGAGGCAGAAGATACTGATTGCACGCGCCCTTGCCCAGGAGCCGGCTATTGTTGTACTCGACGAACCCACGGCGTTTCTTGATCTCCCCCGGCGCGTAGAGATTCTTGGTCTACTCAAGAAACTCACCAGGTCTACAAACCGTGCCATCCTGCTTTCGACTCACGATCTTGATCTGGCGATACGGGCCTCTGACAAGATGTGGCTCATGGATGGAAACGGTGTAATTCATTCAGGTGCGCCGGAGGATCTTGTGTTAGACGGACAGCTCGAAGCGGCCTTTACCGGAAAAGGTGTCGCATTCGACCGGGACCACGGTTCTTTCCATCTTTCTGAAAGGACGAGCTATTACGTTCGGCTCGAGGGAGAAGGCAGCGCCGCCACCTGGACGGAACGTGCGCTGAGGAGAGAGGGAATCGGCATATCGGAGGATGGCCGGTACCGTATCACTGTCCGGCACTCCACAGAGGGAGTGCGCTGGATATTCGGAAACGAGACGAATGCTATTACCTGTACGTCCATCTATGAGTTGATTAAAACAATCAGCAGCCATCATCGATGACCGGCTGCCGCTGCGCTTATCCTGTGCTTACTGCCGTGCTTACCCGTGCGCTACGTGAAAGTTTATAGTAGAGTATATTCCGGAGGAGCGTTATGGAAAAAAGAAGAATTGGGAGCACAGATCTCGAGTGCACCGCCATCGGTTTTGGCACCTGGGAAATGAGCACGACGATGTACGGCGACATCGACATCGCTGAGGCGAGCCGCTCGGTGGGGAGCGCCATCGACAAAGGCATCAATCTCTTTGACACCGCGGAGGTGTACGGGCCGTTCCACTCCGAGGAAATACTGGGAAAGGCGCTGGGCAACCGACGCAAAGAGATCATCCTCGTAACAAAGGTGGGGTTCAACTGTCTCCCCACGGGAAAGGTCGAAGGAAGAACATCAAAGTATGAAGACGTTATCGCCCATACGGAGGGAAGCCTGCAGCGGCTGAAAACCGACGTTATCGATCTTCTGCTCATACATTGGCGTGATTTTGACACGCCACTCGATGAAACGGTACGCGCGCTCGAGCAGCTAAAGCATGACGGAAAAATACGTCATTGGGGAGTTTCGAACTTTGACGTCGAGATGATGGACACCTGCAGTAAGTTCGGATCGCTTTCCGCTAATCAGGTGGGGTATCACCTCTTTGACAGACGGATGGAAAGCGAGGTGCTGCCGTATTGCGGCAAGCATCAGATCGGTTTTATGGCTTACGGTACTCTCGCATTCGGACTGTTGACCGGAGCATTTACCGCCGGCACTACCTTTGCCGAGAACGACTGGCGGAGAAAAGGTGCGGCGTTTGGGCTGCCGCTGTTTGAGAAAGATTCGTTTGTGAAGGAATTGAAGGTAGGCGAAAGGCTGGCGAAACTGGCCGCTGAGCACGGGAAGTCTCTCGCACAGCTCGCCATCGCGTGGGTCCTTGGTAACCCGGCAGTTTCGGTTGCGCTGGTGGGAATGCGGAACGAAAAAGAACTGGATGAGAATGTCGCCGCGGCGGATTGGCGGCTGAGCGATGAGACGCGCACGGATATCGACAGAATATTTGCCGAGGAGGATGTACCGACCTACCGGGATGCGCCGCAAAAGCTCGTTTCAGGCTAGGACCGCGGGGGCGTGGCACGACCGCGAGGACGTCTTTTGCCGAGTGCGCCGGCCAAGCAATCTGTCAGGCTCCTGCTTTCAGCAGGTTGCTTTTCTCCTCTATGGTTTTCTTGAGCGATTTGAACGAATCAATAAATGCCTGGACGCCGTCGAGCTGCAGTTTTTCGGTGATATATTCGAGGTTCACCCGCAGCCGCCCTAATTCGGCAAGCTGTCTTTCGGCAATATCGATATCCTGATCCATCCTCCTTGCGACGTTGCCGTGGTCGAGAAACGCCTCCAGGGTGGCCGGGGGGATGGTGTTCACCGAATGCGGACCGATGAGGGAGTCCACGTAGAGGGTGTCGGAATACGCAGGATTCTTCGTCCCCGTGCTTGCCCAAAGCAGCCGCTGTACCTTTGCGCCGTTTGCCGCCAGCATCTCCCAACGCTCACCGCTGAAAACCCTTTGAAACACCTTTACACACGCCTTTGCGTTAGCAAGGGCGATTTTGCCCTTCAACTCGGTATTCCCGATTTCATCAAGCTCTTTCTCCACCGCCGTATCCAACCGACTCACAAAAACCGATGCAACCGAGGCTACCCTACTTACATCCCCGCCGTTCTTTATGAGCTCCTCGAGACCCAAAACGTATGCCCATGCGACGGCTTCGTAATGGCGCACCGAGAAAATCAGCGTGGCATTCACATTGATGCCGCCGCTCAGCAGTGTCGCTATCGCAGGGATTCCCTCATCCGTAGCGGGCACCTTTATCATTACATTTGGCTTCCCGACGGTGGCGAACAGCCGCGTCGCCTCATGCACCGTAGCCCTGGTGTTGAATGCCAATACAGGACTAACCTCCAGGCTGACATACCCGTCGACCCTCTTG
>CAZHXC010000066.1:3482-7088 GCA_964536145.1 uncultured Spirochaetales bacterium
GCTTGACCGCCACACCCGCTTTAGTACGTTTGCGGCCTTCCGTATGTCCTCGATAACCAGCGCCTCGTATATCTGATCGATATCCGCCCCTGAAGCCCCGATTTCCTTCAATTGCGCATCGTAATCGGTGCTGCCGCCTACGGCCTTTTCAAAAATCGTAGGATTTGAGGTCACCCCTCTGATCCCATCCTTGACCATCGATTTGAGCTCGCCGGATTTTATGTATCCGCGGCGGATGTAGTCGAGCCAGATAGACTGCCCGTGTTCGAGAACTTCCTTCAATTTACTCATGTATGCATCCAATCTTCCAATATGCTTTGATTGTAGTGGTTGATTTCAGAGGACGTCAACCAAGGGCGATCTTTTCTCACGCGGTTCGCAGACGGTCGAAAATATAGACCGCCACAAAAATAACCGACAAAACCAATACGATTGAAGCGCCTGAGGCGAGGTTGAGGTAGTAGGATACGTAGAAACCGGCAAGGGAAGAAATGATCGCCACAATTTCGCTTATGAAAATCGTGACGTGCAGGCGTTTTGTAATAAGCGAAGCGGTTGCCGCAGGAGTAATCAACAGCGCGAGTACCAGTACTACTCCAACCGTCTGAATCCCCGCAACCACCGTCAACGCTATGAGGAACAAAAGCCCGTATCGGATTATCTCCGGGGAAAGACCTATCACCTTTGCATGTGCCGCGTCAAAAGATGTAACGAGGAGCTCTTTGTAGAAGAATGAAATGGCAATAAAGACTACACACATTATGGCCGCCATGGTAATAACGTCCCCCGCGCCTACGCCCAACATGTTTCCAAGCAAAATGTGGGAGAGATCTCTATAGCTCGTTATTCGGCTGAGAAGTATGACACCGAGGGCGAAGAGACCGGTGAATATCACACCGATGGCGGTATCTTCCCGAATCGTTTGCCTTCTTGTCAAAAGACCGATTCCAAGCGCGGTGACAAAGGCCGCAGCCAACGCGCCAAGAAACAAGCTGAATCCAAACACGAAGGCAAGAACGATTCCCGGCAGTATCGAATGCGCCACCGCATCACCGATAAACGCCATGCCACGCCACACCACAAAGGCGCTCAGTGCTGCACAGGAGGCGGCAGCAAAGAGCCCGGCGAGCAATCCGCGGACGGCAAATCCGTATCCGAGCGGTTCTATGATCCATTCAACCATTGCGTTAGATCCTCATCACCGTGGAATTCAAAGCCGTATGCCCTCGAGATTGTTTCCGGCGTAAGTGTCTCACCCACCGGCCCCTCCGCTATGAGTTTTCGATCGAGAAAAACGACCCTGCTGAAGTGCATCTTGAGAATACCAAGATCGTGGGTGCTGACAATGGCGGTTCTCCCATGGTTCGCGCACAGGTCTCCGAGGATGTGAAACATCAATTCCTGCGTGGCGACATCAACGTGATTCATCGGTTCGTCGAGCAGAAGCACATCCGCATCATGAGCAAGTGCCCGTGCCAGCATGACCCGTTGCTGTTGCCCTCCCGAGAGATTACCGATATGCGTATCCGCGAGCTCGGCTATTTTCAGCAATTCCATGGCGTGTTGAACTGCGTCGTGGTCGCTCTTCCGTGGACGTTTGAACCAGCCGAGGTGGACGTATCTGCCCATCAGCACCACCTGACGAACGGTAACCGGGAAACGCCAATCGACCTCGGTACGCTGGGGAACCAGTGCCACCCGGTGCCTACAGCTACCCGCGGGATTACCGTGGACCGTCACTTTACCTCGCTGTATCTCAAGCAGACCGCAGGCAAGCTTAATCAGCGTTGATTTCCCCGCGCCGTTCGGTCCCATCAGTGCTACCCGCTCGCCTGACCGCACGGAGAAGTTCACCTCATCAAGAGCCGGGAGGGTCGTTCTTTGATACCGGTAGCTCACATTCTCCACAGAGAGTGCAAGCTCCGCATCCGCAATTGGCGTTGTACACGACTTACCGTAAGAAAGGGTTATTCTGCTCATAGTTCCGCCGCAAGAGCTGCAAAAATCTTCTCGATATTGTATTCCATATAGTCTATATACGTGTCTCCTGCGCCACCGGGTTTTGTTAATGAACCGGTGAGGATGCTCACGATCTGGATATCCCGGTCCAGCTCCGCTGCGAGACTATTGGCCAGGCTCCTTACGCTACGACCGGCGGTAGCACCAATGAAGATGGTACCGATATTCTCACGGCGCAACAGATCAACGAGCCCCGCTAAGTGACGGGCCGAAACCTCGGCGCCGCCGGACATCGTAGGGATGATCGCTCCAATAATCTCAAAACCGTACTCTTCTGCAAAATAGCTGAAAACATCATGGTCGGTAACGAGCTTTCGTTTAGCGTCCGGCAGCGAAGCAGCTTGCTCTCTGATAGTCGTATCCAACTCTTTCAGTTTGGCCATATAGGCGGCAGCACGCATCTCATATACACCGGCATTCTGAGGATCAGCCTCTTCGAGAACCTTTTCAATAGCGTCCACCCATGCCATCACATTTGTCGGATCAAACCAGACGTGAGGATCAACATCGCCGTGGTCATGGTGCTCTTCTCCGTGGTCCTCCTCTTCGTCTTCATCCTCCGCGTTGCCGTTCTCCGGGTGGTCACCGTCCTCGTCAAAAGAAAGCGGGTCGATGTTCCGGGAAGCGGCTATCACTTCTCCTCCGGCGGCAGCTTCGATATCGTCAAGAAGCGATTCTTCCAAACCAAATCCATTGGTAAAAATAATCTCTGCCGATTCTATGGCGGCCAGCGTCTTTGGCGTCGGTTCAAAGCTATGAGGATCCTGTCCCCGCCCGATAAGCACATGCAACTCTATTGCATCTCCGCCAATCTGTGACACCACGTCTCCAAGGATACTCGTTGTCGCAACCACATTCAGAAGCCCTTCACCCTCCGGCGCGGTGGAAACGCCGCGCGTTACACCGGAACCGCTCTCGCCGCCGCCTCCACCGAAAAGCGGAGTAAAAATAAAAAAGCCGAAAAAAAGCGCCAATAGCGCGTGTCTACAATATGTCATGAGTTATGCCTATTTCCTCGCGTCACAAACTACGTGCATTTCGCTGCACTCCTCACACTTTTCCATGTGATGATGCCGTGTGAACTCCGACCAGTGGTTACGTTGGCTCGGCGTCAATACTCCCAACCCGCCGCAAACAGGACAGGTATTATCAAGCGCGGCAAGAATTGCCTGCCGGATGAACGCCGACCGGTTACTCACGCCTTCCAGTGCGGCAAGTAACTCCTTATCAGCTTTGAATGTAATAACTTCACTCTCTCCGGTCATATCTCTCTCCGAATTGATCAGGTCGCCATCTACGACTCCAAAAGGAATGTAATACTTAGTAATACCTGCTGTCAAGCACCCCGTCTTATGCGAGTTTGAGAACAGGCAAGATCCCATGGTTGAAACCGCACTCACTTCACTCTGTTTCTTGACCGCAGGGCCGGATACGGTTAACAATCTCTGTAGCGAAACACGCGGCCACCGGGAATAGCGACATACAACGCATGCACAGGGGAGGTCACAGATGATTGTTGGCACCGTAAGAGAGATAAAGAGCCACGAGTACCGCGTTGGGCTTACGCCCTCGGATGTCCGCTCATTT
>CAZHXC010000066.1:7098-10214 GCA_964536145.1 uncultured Spirochaetales bacterium
ACCCTTCAGCTTTTCCGCTGACGCGAATTGCTTTTCCAAAAAGGCGCGGGCCTCCACGCCGGCTTTTCTGACGGTGCTTATACAGACGCGGGGGCGAGGCTCGTGGATTCACCCGAAGAGGTTTTTGATTCCGCCGAGCTGATCATCAAGGTGAAAGAGCCGCAGCCCGATGAGTGTACACTTCTCAAGCAAGGCCAGATCCTCTTTACTTACCTCCACCTTGCCGCTTCCGAACGGCTTACGAAAAACCTGATGGAGAGGAAAGTGAAAGCGGTTGCGTACGAAACAATCGAAGTAGACGGTACCCTGCCCTGCCTCAAGCCGATGAGTGAGATTGCCGGACGTTTGAGCGTGCAGGAAGGAGCCAAGTACCTGGAGAAGACCTTTGGAGGACGCGGCGTTCTCCTAGGTGGCGTTCCCGGCGTCCCCAGAGGCAAGGTTGCGATCATCGGAGGAGGCGTTGTTGGTACCAACGCCTGCAAAATCGCCGTTGGTATGGGGGCCGAGGTCACAATTCTCGACATAAGCCCGTCGAGGCTCGAGTATCTTGACGATATTTTCAGTACCCACATCACCACCCTGTACAGCACCGATTCGAATATCGAAACGGTACTGTCGCAAAGCGATCTTGTAATCGGGGCGGTGCTTGTTCCGGGAGGAAAAGCCCCAAGACTGATACGCAGCGAGCACCTGAAGATCATGAAGCAGGGAGCGGTCATTGTCGATGTAGCAATAGATCAGGGCGGGTGTATCGAAACTTCTCGCCCGACAACTCATGATGATCCGGTATTTGTGGTGGAGGGCGTAGTCCACTACTGCGTAGCGAATATGCCGGGGGCTGTTGCGTTGTCGGCAACCCTTGCGTTGACGAGTTCGACGCTGCCTTATGGACTGCTCATAGCTGAGCTCGGGCTCGAAAACGCCGCCAGGCAATCGCCCGCGCTTCTGAAAGGGATTAACCTATACAACGGCAAGTGCGTCTATAGAAATGTTGCAGAGGCCTTTGGCATTGAAGCTCATGATTTCAATGACCTCGTTTAGGGCTCCGGCAACCGTACCCCCACACTCGCTCAGACAACCCGCTATCTTCCGATCCAAAACAGTTGTTGAGGAAAATTGACCCAGATCGCAGCACCGGCTCAGACGCTTGCGTTAAGATGACACATCTGTATCATATCGTCTCTTTAGGTTTCAGTTGCGCCCGGCCGTGCCGGCGCGGCAATCGTAATTTCTTTTTACACAACAATTTGCTGAGAAACAATCTACTGCTTCCCTGTGTATTGTGTACTAAATTGGCACATTTTTTGCAGATATATAAGTGATAACAATGCTTTTGGAGGTGTTCTATGGCAATTATT
This sequence comes from uncultured Spirochaetales bacterium, assembly GCA_964536145.1. Lineage (GTDB taxonomy): Bacteria > Spirochaetota > Spirochaetia > ARS1246 > ARS1246 > JAFGHN01. Next base: position 8,457 of record CAZHXC010000066.1, read on the forward strand.
CGGTGGAAAAATGATGTCTGGAGACCTGCAGAAGAGCTACAAAGGCTCCAGAGCGAAATCAACAGTCTGTTCGATTTCCCGGAGGTTTTTCCCGGTAGAGGTATTTTCGACCGCACAACCTCCCCGCCCCTGGATATGATGGAAACTGAGGACGGATATGTTGTGTATTGCGATCTTCCGGGTATGGATGAGAAAAGTCTTGAGCTTTCCGTCGCTTCAAACGTGCTCACCATAAAGGGCGAACGCAAAAGCCCTGAAGTCGGTAAAGATGCAAAAATCTACAGAGATGAAACCTGGGAAGGAGCATTTCAGCGAACCCTTGCGTTACCGTCACCTGTAGACAACGACAAGATTGAAGCGGAGTTGAGGGATGGAGTTCTCAAGGTTCTCATTCCAAAGCGGGAGGAAGACAAACCAAAACAAATAGAGCTAAAGGTCAACTAAGGAGGCTAAAAATGGCTGATAAGGAAGTAATGGAAAGACCCCAGGAAACTCCAAGACAAATAAGACCGCTCTACACTATAGTAGAGAACAAAGGTGAAGTTACCCTCACCATCGACATGCCCGGCGTAAAAAAAGAAGATTTGTCGATTAGCATTGAAAACTCTGAGCTCCGGGTTGTAGGCAGAAGATCTGAAGAAGACGTTCAAGGCAGGTACCTGGTAAGGGAACGAAGGCAGGGTGATTTTGCCAATTCCTTCACTCTTGATGATACCATCGATCAGAACAACGTTGAAGCGTCGCTGGAGAACGGTCTCCTCACGGTGAAGCTTCATCTCAAAGAAGAAGTAAAACCGAAACGTATTCAGATAAAGTCATCGTAATCAGATATGCTGAAGCACCTCGGTTTGACCGCCTGACCACAAGATCGTGGTCAGGCGGTTTTTTTATGCCATGGGCACACCGACAATGATAAAAGTGATGTGCAGCGCTACCGGCAAATCGAGGTCTTCCAATAAGACACGTGCTCCGGTACCGCTTTGGACACCGGCGGGGAAACTAATGTTCACGCGGGCCGGAAATTCGACATGCCCTGATCCGTGACAGGCAAGGCAGCCCAGACCCCCGCATCGCCAGCATTCCTCAGAGACGGGAACATCCACCGGCAGGGCGCCTCCTCTCGATGCTTCAGCAGGGGACAGCAGCACTTCAAGCGAAAGCTCGCGGCGGTGTTCCCGCTCGCGAACGAACCCGCTGAATCGTTCGCCGCGCCCCATCCCGTACACGGTTGACCGGTTCATATCGACATGTGACGTGGTATCCCGGTTCCTGTCGTATTTTGAACGTTGCTCCTCGTCACTCAGGACCTCATATGCTTCCTGGACGCGCCGGAACTCATTGCTGTCACCGGTCACGGAGTCAGGATGATGTTTCCTTGCGGCGGCTCTGTAGGCGTGCTTTATTTCCTGCGGACCCGCGTCTTTGTCTACACCGAGTACCTTGTAGTGGTTCTGCTCGTTCTCCATTTCCAGATACAAATTTTACAAATCACTCCGGGAGAATCAAGTAGGATTTGGTTTGATTCACCGATGGATATAACCTTTTGTTGACCCTCGTTTTACGGAAAAATTTTTCAAAAAAATGTTTTACAACACAAAGCTCTTGCTGTTACATTGCAGAACTATGAAAAGCATTTTTCTCGATCAATCTTCCGCAGAATTGATACACGAAGCTTCGCTCCAGGTGCTTGAGAAAACCGGGTTACTAATTCATGCCGATGATGAAGAAGTGCGGGATCTTCTGCTCGGTTCCGGCGCC
>CAZHXC010000067.1:0-594 GCA_964536145.1 uncultured Spirochaetales bacterium
AAGCCAAAAACCTGGTAGTGGCGATATCTACCCGCGGGCGTTTACCCTTTAGCTTGTGACTGTGGATAGTGAGATAAGGCACCCAGCATACGATCCTTGCTCCGGAGGAAAACTCTTTTCCGCTCTTGGCTGTAACCTTTGGGTGAATAAGCTCACCCGGACGGAATCTGGCGCAAAGTTCGCTTACAAAGGACGGGTCATCCACAAACACATCATTGTTCGCGTAGATACAGATATCTGATTCTTCAGGCGGGAATGCTTTTTCAAGATACTGAAGACCGGCGTTTATTCCTCCGCCCCACCAGAGAGAGCCGTCTCCGGTAACCGCGTGGACTTTGTCCGCCGGGTGTGAAGATAGCCACTCCCCGGTCCCGTCTTCAGACCCGTCATTCACTATGATCAGACGTAGGTCTATGCCTTCTTGTTGGAGCATGGCGGCAATGAACCGTTTTGTGTAATCAAGGCTGTTGTGCACCGGCACGATCACAAAGACCCTGCGCATTCCTATGCCTTCCGGATGCGTCTCGCGGGATTCCCCGCCCACACTTCCCCGTCAGGAACCGTGCCGGTTACCACCGAGCCCGCACCTATCAC
>CAZHXC010000067.1:604-10113 GCA_964536145.1 uncultured Spirochaetales bacterium
CCCGCCGATGCTCACTCCCTTCAATATGATGGAATGCGCTCCGATGAACGCGCCGTCTCCTATCCTGACGGGAGCCGCATCACCGCCGCCGACCGGGTTCCCGATGCGGGTCTCATAGTCGAGGGGATGAAAATCAGTGTCATATATCTTGCAGCCGCCGCCGATAAGAACATCCTTTCCAAGGGTTATCTCTTTCTCCGAGAAAAAGGTGGAGTTCGCAATCCTGCAGCCCTCTCCTATCGTTATTCGCCCACCCGTTGTAATGATCAGGTTCGTTCGTGTATCACCGCCAATCGGGTTGAAAAAGGCACCCGAGTTGATCCGTACGTTCTCTCCAATCTCCAGATATCCGTTGTTGCGTACGTACAGGAATCCCCGGATAACCCCCCGCCGGCCGCGAACCGTCCGTTTCCCGCTCAAGGCTGCCGCGTTCCACAAGGCCCCCGGCGCCCGCAGCGATAATGAAACCGTTTTAACCAGTAGCGCTTTCAAGCTCATCATAGATATCGCGTATACGCGCTCCGTACGCGGATGCCATCGTCTGCTCCGCGAGAGGCCCGGGTTTCCGTTTTTCTGCGGCGGCGCGTGCGGTCATCACCGGCAAGAGCCGTACGAGCTCCCTATCGTTTCCAGGTGGAAAAGTATAGCCGTTCACGCCCGGGCGGACGAGACCATCGTCAACATTCAGGCGGTTTTTGGTGGTAAGCACCGGTACGCCCAGGGCATTGGCTTCCAGAATGTCCCTGCCAAAGTAGCCGTATTCCTCGAGCCGGATGATAAAATCACACCCCTCCATGCACTCAAATACGTTGCTTACCGCACCGGCAAAGAGTATCCGTGTATCCAGACCGTGTTCCCGCACCGCGGTCTGTAGTTCGCTCCGTAAAGGACCGTCGCCGAAAAGAATGACCTTTAGGTCAAGCTTCTCCAGCGTGTCTCCGCATTCAAGCAGCAACCGGTGGCCCTTCCCTATTCCAATCTGCGCGAACACGCCGGCAAGGGTGGTTTCTTCATTGATTGCGAACCTCCGGTGCAGGTAGGGGGTCTTTCTGTATGCAGGCACATAGTTGCCAAAATCCACCGGATTGTAGAGCACCGCACGCCTTTCTTCCCTGTAGCCCTCCGCCTCATTTGGGCCAATGCAGATCAGGTAGTCCGCCATCTGCACCAGCCCCCGTATCAGGCGGTTCATAAGAGAATCCATCGGCCGGGGAAGCAGCGCTCGCACATGCATAACCGTTTTGACATGCCGCCGGAGAAGCGTCTTTAGTATGGCCGCCGCCGGTGCAAGGACTATCTCATTGAAATGGAGAATCTGTATTCTTTCACGTACAATCAGCCGTATGAGCCGCGGAATATTCCACGCAAACGCCAAGAATGCCACGGCTTGTTTGACCGAAAACCGCTTGTACTGGTAGTAGAAGAAGGACGGAACCCGGAGAACCCGGTGGGAAACACCGGCAGTTGAAAACTCCCGGATCACCGGACCCTTGTACGGAAACACCACGGATGAGCCGGGAATCTCCTTGCACATGTACAACAGGCTCCGGGTGGCGCCGCCAATTTTAGCGCTGTGCGCTATGTAGAGAACTTTCACCGGCCAGTCTTTCAAACGCCAAGAGCATGCCAAGGGTCATCCAATACAGCGGCTTTGCTATCGCGCCGTCTATCGAAAACCAGAAGACAAAAAACACGATGAACGGAAAATCGATCCTGCCCCGTGCTTTGATAATAATCCAGACAAACAGCGCGTATCCAACCAATCCCCACCGGTAGATAATCTCCGTGTGTGTGTTGAGTGAAACGATACGGGTGATCTCATTAATCCCAAAACCGAAAAGCGGTCTCTCTCTCAGGACCTTCATTATAAAGGAAATCTCACCTATGACGCTCGTAAATGCTGAGTTTGCCTGAACATCTCTACCTAAAAGAGCGCCGCCCGCTGTAGGCGCGTAATTGTATTTGTAGGCCTCCCGGAAGAGCGTTTCATAGTCAACCACCTGAAACGATTCTCCAATGCTCTCAAACCTGCGGACAAACTTGCTTGTTGCAAGCCCCGCAACTGCGACGGCAATGACAAGAAGCGCTATGAGGCCGATGGCAAAGAGCCGTCTGTTCATCCGGAACAGGTTTTTCACCGCGTCCGCATACATCCGCGCCAGAAAAGCACCCAGCAGAGCGAACATAGCCGCATAACCGCCCACACTGACCGTTGACAGAATGAGGATAATGGCCAGAAATGCGTAGCGAAGCCGGTTCTTGTTGGTGCTCACGAAGAGAAAGATGTAGAGCACCCAGTTGAGAAAGAGCGCAAAGAAGCGGGGCTCGTAAAAAAAACCGGTACTCTGGTAGAACCACGGGGTGATTCGCCTGAACCGCTGGTTGTAAGAAAGCGCTAAATCCATCGAAACCGGTCGCATGAGGAACTGGTAGGCGGCAACGACAGCACCTATCACAAGCAGGACCACGGCTATCCGCTCGAGCTCAAGCAAGGCTTCTGTCCCCCAGTATCTTGGGCTATACGCCAGGCAGAAAACAGCGAAAACCATGTAGAACAACACGAGCCGCATTGCGACACCTGTCGGGTTGGCCTGTTGTGCAAAAAGAAGTGAATAGATCGTGTGCACCGCCACATAAGAGAGAAAAATCAGGAAGGCCGGGTTCGTGCCAAGGGTCCTGAAAAGCAGCGGAGCATTGAAGACCAGGATCACCGGTATGATGAACTGCCAGAGAAATATCTCTCCCGCCTTGGGAACTAACGGTGAAAGCGCGAAGGCCGCGAACAGATAGAGGATGACACGGACATCCTTTCGTATATCCGGTGAGGCGGCGGGCGGCGCGGAAACAGCCAGCCTTCCGGTCATCGTCACGCCGGTAGCCTTCGTAGAATTTCACGGAGAACCGGCCGGTTGCGCTCGAGATGAAGCTCTTTTGCGGCGTTATCCGATTTGTTTTTCATCCTCTCGATGTCCTGCGGCGTAAGCCGCCGGATTGCATCTGCCACCGCTTTTGCGGTGTAATCCTCTCCAACCACGCCGCAGCGGTAACGACGCACAATCGCAGCAAGCTCCGGCGAAGGGCCGGTAGCAACGGCAAGCCGGGATTGCAGATACTGAAACAGCTTATTCGGCAAGCAGTACTTGAGGTTGAACGTTGTATCGGGAAACAGGAGCATCCCGATATCAAATCCGTTGCTGAAGGTTTCAATCTCATGGTACGGTACCGGCTCGAGGATATGAACCCGTCGCCTCGACCGTGCAAGCCTGCAGATGTGCTTGTAGTAGCCGTCATTCACATTCACCAGCACCAGATACAGCTCAAACTGCGCCGGAAGAAACGACACCATCTCTATCAGGTTCTCAATCTTCCGCGCCGGGGTGCAGTTGCCGTGATAGAGTACCTTAATGTGATTGGGATCTACCGGCCCGGGCTTGATGTCAGCGTACTCCGGGAGGCTCATATAGACGCCTACCGGAATGCCGTAATGCAACGAGTAGGTCCACGCGATGTGAGGCCCTACAGAAATCACCCTATCACAACGGTGCAGGTACTTAGCGCACAGATGCCTGAAGTATCCCCTGAAGAAGATTTTCCAGAACAGGCTGTCTTCAAAATGCCTGGGAAAATATTCGCGCGCGTCAAAGAGTACCGGTACTCCATTCTTTTTTTTCAGGTGCCAGGCGAGGGGAAGCAGCCCGCAATCCTCTACAATTACAAGATCGATGCCTCTCTTGCTGAGTCTGTGCCGCTCGTTGAAATTGCAGAACAACCTGTCGTATACCAGGTATAGTTGTGACAGCAGGTAACCAAGCTTTGCGAAGAAAAGCGCCTTCTTCACGATGGGGGACCGGGTCTCTTTGAAGCGCAGATACCGGACCCCGTCACGTAACCCTTCCTCCCGCGCGGTGGACATCACCGTGATCTCATGCTCATCCCGCAAGAGTTTCAACAGCCTGTTTGGCCGCGGATTGGAGTGAATATCACACTTGCACAGGATTAGAATATTCATTGGCCTTGACCGTTTGATGTGACCGGACTATGCTTGAGCCAACGGAAACAGCATGTTTAGATTTCTTGAATCACCGGTCACGGTCTACGCGCTCATTCTCATCATCTCTCTCACCATCGGCGCTTTGTTCAGCAAGCTCGCCGATGCTAGGGAAAAAACCGAACCGCAGTTGCAAAACGACAACGCTGAATCAGAAGAGATATAGCGCTACAGCTTATAGATCTTCTTTGTCTCTTCAGGATAGGCATTTACCAGATCCACGATAAGCGGTGCGCGGGCCTGCAGCCAGCCAAAGTCAAAACAGCTGTGCTTGGTTGTAATCACGACACAGTCCATCTTTTTCACCAATGCTTGATCCAGTGTAACGCTCTGCAAGTCCGTGCCGGTATCAAGAGATAGCTCCGGAATATACGGATCGTGATAGCGCACATCACCCTTCTTCCTCATTATCTCCTTCATGATCTTCAGCGACGGTGATTCACGCTCATCGGCTATGTCCGGTTTGTAGGCCACGCCAAGAAAGAGGAACTTTGACCCGTTTAGCGGTTTTTTGTGATGATTCAACGCCGATGATATTTTCACGGTCATCCGGTGGGGCATCAGCGTGTCTATCTGGCCGGCGGTGTGAATCATGGTGAGGTCAAACGCGTAGTTTTTGGCAATGTACTCCAGATAGAACGGATCCAATGGGATGCAGTGGCCGCCAATTCCCGGCCCCGGATAAAACGCCTGGAAACCGTACGGTTTTGTCTTGGCCGCCTCAATCACTTCCCAGATATTGATGTCCATCTTTCCGCAGAGAAGGGCAAGCTCATTCACCAGCGATATGTTGACAAGCCGGTAGGTGTTTTCCAGTATCTTCACCATCTCTGCGTTACGCGGAGATGATACAACGTGAACATCGCTCACCGCCTTTTTGTACAACGACGCCGCAAGCTCAGCGCCTGCGGGATCAATCCCTCCAACGACTTTGGGAGTGTTTTCAGTTTTGTAAGTCTTGTTGCCCGGGTCTACTCGTTCCGGTGAGTAACAGAGCCAGAACCCGTCACCCTGTTTCATTCCGGATTCCGCTTCCAGGACCGGCAGCATGAATTTTTCGGTCGTTGTCGGGTAGGTGGTGCTTTCAAGGATAACCAGCGTTCCGGGCTTCATAAGGTGACCAATCTCTTCGCAGGCGCCCCGGATATAGCTCATATCGGGCTCTCTGAACTCATCCAGCGGTGTGGGAACACAGATCATTATCGCATCGCAATCTCGAATCTTTGAAAAGTCATCAGTAGCTGTGAAGACGCCTGAAGCTACTACCGCAGAAAGCGTAGCGTCCTCTACATCGTCTATGTAGTTCTCTCCTTTCCGAAGCTTTTCGATCTTGCGGTGGCTTTTTTCGAATCCGACAGTCCGGATGCCCTGTTTTGCGAAACACACCGCGAGGGGTAAGCCAACATAGCCGAGGCCGAGAACGCCAAGAGTAACGGTACCGTCTGAGATTTTTCTTTCCAGTGATTCTACTTTGTTCATATCGGTATTACTAAAGACTTGAGTCTGATCTCTCTGGCTTATGTTTTTCCACTACAAAGAAAGTAAAAGCGTAGAAGCCGGCTGTAGAAACCACCGCCCCGGCGATAAGTAACAAAAATGATTTGGTAAACAGCACTATTGCCAGAGGAACTAGCAAAAACGGCAGCGACCGGCAGAACGAACTTGCGTACAAAGCAACGACCTTTTTCCAGCCGATTCCGACCTGTTTCATTACTGCGATACTCAGCCCGAAATACATCAATATGCCGGTGATTGATAACAGTGCAATAGCCACCCTTGCGTTCTGCATAATGCCGCCGGTGACAACGGATACCGCACGAAGGAAAAGTATTAAGCTGCTAAACTTTAAGAGACTCTCCTGTTTGTTCCTAATAGAAAATATGTTGGAAATTGGCGATGAGGAAAACCAGAAAAAAGTAAACATCGACAGAAATGTCGTGTAATAGCCGGCTTCCGCCCAAGCGCTTCCAAACACGACGACAAAAAGATCAGGCGCCGTTATCGACAAGAGGGCGAACGGAAAAAAGCCGAAACTAACAAGCCTCTTCAATATCCCAAAAGCCGAAACATGCAACTGCTCGCGCCGGTCATCCTCAGAGGCTTTCTGCAAATAGACACGGCTTACCGCGGAACCAAAAAACGTCATTGGCTTTCGCAACAGTCCATAGGCAAGCTGGTAGAAACCGACTACCTCGGGCGAGAAAAACGCCATTAGCATCAAGAACGGTAGCTGCAAGGATGCCGCACTGAGCAGTCCCGCCCATGAGCTAACCAGTGGAAACTTCTTGTAGCGTACCAGGTTTTCTTTTATAGAAGACCAGGTGACATCCTTGAACGCCCTTCCATGACGGGTAATAAGCCACGGTGTGAGAAAGAGTACCGAAAACGCCTGCCCGACGAGCACTCCGATAATTCGAACCGCCGCGGTGGCCCGGCCAAGAAGCGCCAGTACTATCTGAAAAATCTCGCTTCCGGAGGTTCCTGAAATCTGGCTCCCTGATAGGGTGATATACCCCTTTCTCCTGGTGAACCAGTAATTGAGAGCCAGATGCACGCCGTTCAACGCTACCGACAGCGCAATCAGCGGAATAAACGGTGTTAGGGCATCGGTCTTCAAAAGCGCCGCGATGACGTCGCGGAGCAGAAAAAGTGCAAGGTACGACGCCGCACCCACCACCAAAGAAACGGCTACACAGAAGACAAAAACCGAGGCGCCGTCTTTCTCCTCCGGGGACAACACTATCGCCGGTTCGTACCGCAGGCAAGACACGATGCCGACGATATTTCTCACCGACAGGAACACCGCGGTAATTCCAAATACCGCCGGGTCAAATAGCCGCGTCATCACCGGCGCCATCAACACCACGAGGAGTTGTGAGACGATGTTGCCGGAAGCTAGCTTTAAGGTGTTCCCGAGAAAGTTGTCTTTGCCAAAGAGCGATTTGAGCGAGAGCATTCCCGCTTCTTTTATACCGCTGTGTCCAGAATCACGCCGCAAATCTTATCGATTTCTTCTTCCGACAGAAACGGGTGCATCGGTATTGAGAATACCTCCCGGCTCGCCTTGTCGGTCACCTCAAACGCATCCGCAGGCAAGGCCGGAAGCTCTGAAAAAGCCGGTTGGGCGTGGAGCGGCAACGGATAATGAATGGCTGTGGGGATGCCGTTTGCGTTGAGTGCCTCTATCAGCGTATCCCGGGATGCCGAACGCACCGTATACTGTGCCCAGACACTCTCGTTGTGCTCTTTGATGGTGGGCGTACGAATGGCGTCTTTTAACCGCTCGGTATACGAGGCGGCGACACGGCGTCTTTGGATAATTTCATCATCCAGATGGCGGAGCTTCACGCGCAACACCGCCGCTTGCATGGCGTCGAGCCTGGCGTTTGTCCCGATCATGGCGTGACGGTACCGTTTCTCCTGCCCGTGGTTGAGTATCATCCGCATCTTTGCGGCAAGCTCATCGTCGTTAGTAAATACCGCGCCCCCGTCGCCGTAGGCGCCAAGGGGCTTTGCGGGAAAGAAGGAGGTGGTTGCGAGCTCGGTCGCGGCACAGGATTTCTTGCCTTTGTACGTAGCGCCGAAGGACTGCGCGCCATCTTCCATGATCCAGAGGCCGTGCTTTGCGGCAACAGCTTCAAGCGCATCAAAATCGGCACACTGCCCGTAGAGCGAAACGGGGATGATTCCCTTGGTGTTACCGGTAACCGCGGCGGCTGCTCTTTCGGGGTGTATGTTAAGGGTGTCATCGAGCACATCCACAAACACCGGAGTAGCGCCCAAAAGCGAGACAACTTCCGCGGTGGCTATGAAGGTGAAGTCCGGAACGATAACTTCGTCTCCAGGACCGATATGTTTTGCTATCAGCCCCAAAGAGAGTGCATCCGTACCGGAGGAGCAGCAGATAGCGTGTTTTACACCGGCGTAGGCCGCCATCTCCTCTTCAAACGCCTTGATTACCGGGCCGCCTATGAATCTTGCGCTTGTAATTACTTCCTGTATGCTCTCATCAATTTCGCTTTTGTACCTGCGGTACTGCTCCTTCAGATCTACGAATTCCATATTCCCTCCATGTCCTTTGTGGCAAATACCGCCGGGGGGGCCACTTCCTTCTTCTCACGCATAGATTTGTAGAAAGCCAGGATAGCCTTCAGAGAGCGGAGGCCTTCTCTCCCGTTGACCAGCGGCTCTCTTTCTGCGGCTATCGCATCAAAAAAATCTCTGTAGAGCGCGGAATGGCCCTGTAGCTTACTCTCCCCTTTCTCAAGACGCGCCCCGGCTTCCTCTTCGTCCTCACCGGCGATACGCCAGGTGGACACTTCCCCCATATGTGTGCCGTCAAGAACGACGGTACCGGTGCTCCCAAAGAGACTCAGGCTCTGGGTCAGGTTTGACGGATAGGAGTTTATGGTAGCCTCCACAACGGCTACCGACCCGTCTTTGAACTGGAGGAGGCCGCCAGCAAAATCCTCCGACTCAATCGGCCGCTGAAACCTCCGGCCAACGGCATACACAGAGGATATCTCCCCGCCCATGAGCCACAGCAGCAGATCGATACCATGGGTGGCCTGGTTCATGAGCATGCCACCGTCATGCTCCCAGGTGCCCCGCCAGGGAGCGCTCCTGAAGTAGTCATCCCCGCGGTTCCAGCGGAGTTGAATGGCTCCGTGGAGCATCTTTCCGAGCTTGCCTTCTGACACGGCGCGGTAGACGGCTTGTACGTGTGGCGCGAATCGGGTAATGAAGCAGACCGCGAGTTTTCTATTGCGTTTTGCTGCGGTCTCGACTATCTCATCAGCTTCTGAAATGCTCAGCGCAATCGGCTTTTCCAGAATAAGATGAGCATCTGTGTTGAGACAGTCTATGGCAATAGGGTAATGCGATTTTGATGAGGTGGCTACCGCTGCAATGTCCGGGTGTATTTCGGAGAGCATTCCTCGATAGTCTTTGAACACTCTCGGTGGAGCCTGACCGGTGGCGGCCGCATACTCGCCGGCAAGCGCCTTCGCCCTCGCATCATCTATATCACAGAGCGCTACGAGCTTGGTTGCGTCATTGTTGTCGATGCACGCCTTCAGGTGTTTGGCACTGATCGCGCCGCACCCGATGATCGCGGTTTTGTATTTCATATTATTTTTAGTGCGTCGCCCGTTTTTTTGTATTGCTTGCCGCAGGTCTTACAGACCAGTTCCTCCGGCAATACTTCGCCGCAGACACAGACCCAGCCGTGCTGACGGGCGGGATTACCGTAGACGAGGCCAAAATCAGGCACGTCCTTTGTCACCACGGCACCGGAACCCACAAAACAGTATGAACCGAGGGTAACACCGCAGACTATAACGGCGTTTGCGCCGATGGTGGCGCCTTTTTTCACGCGCGTGGCCCGGTACTCCTGCTTTCTCTCGATGAATGCCCGCGGGTTGAAGACGTTGGTAAAAACCATGGAAGGACCGCAGAACAC
>CAZHXC010000068.1:0-10004 GCA_964536145.1 uncultured Spirochaetales bacterium
ACCCGTTGCTCCAGACCGCGGACCGGTTCTGCTCGTCGTCCGCCGTGGGGTTGGCGTAGTAGAGCCAGAAGAAGTCGCTGCCCGACGAGGCTGCTACGGCCGGTACCTTCACCCACACGATGGACTCGCCGCCGTCCACCCAACTCTCGATCTCGTAGGGAAGCTTGGTCTCGCCGTCCGCGTCCAGGAAGCGGATGTCGCCGCCGTCGGGGCGGCCCGCAGGTGGCCGCAGATCCCCGTTGCGCTTCAGCGGTTGCAGCGGCGGTGCGAGGCCCTCACCCCAGCGCCTGCTCCAGATCTTCGAGGATGTCTTCGACGTTTTCGATGCCAACCGAGAAGCGGATCAGCGAATCGGTAATGCCAAACTCCTCCCGGTCCTCAGGCGACATGGCGGCGTGGGTCATACTCGCAGGATGCTGAATGAGCGAATCCACATTGCCCAGGCTGACCGCCAGGGTGATCAGCTTCACGCTCTGCATCAGTGACACTCCGGCATCAAAACCACCGGCAAGCTCAAAGGAAATCATCCCCCCAAAGCCGTTGAACATCTGTTGCTGTGCCGTCTTGTGACCGTGGAAGCTCTCGAGACCGGGATAGTACACCCTGGATACTTTCGGGTGTTTTTCCAGCCATTCGGCTATGACGGCGGCGTTTTCGATATGCCGCTGCATCCGCAACTCAAAGGTCTTGAGGCCGAGGTTGGTCAGCCAGGCATCGAAAGGGCTCGGGCAGCCGCCGAATACTTTCGAGGCCAAGTAGAGCCGATCCTTTGTGGGATGGAAGAAATCAGGATGCCGTGAAATGACGGCGCCACCGATGATCGTCCCGTGACCGCCGATATACTTGGTTGTCGAATGAATGACGACATCGGCTCCCAGGGTCAACGGGCGCTGGCAGTACGGCGTGGCGAACGTGTTGTCAATGACGGTCCAGGCGCCGCATGCGTGTGCCATCTCGTTGACTTTGCCGATGTCGACGATTTCCATGGCCGGGTTGGCGGGAGTCTCGAAATAGGCGATGGCGGTTTCGGGATGCGCTTCGAAAGCCGCTTCCCAGGCTTTTATATCACCCCCTTCGACCCAGACCACGTTGATGCCGTACAAGGGGGCTATCTTCTTCATGAAATTATAGGCGTTGCCGTAGAGCATCTTCTGCGTGATGACCGTGCTGCCGGATTCGAGCCGGGCCATCAACGCGGTGGATATCGCGGCCATGCCGGAGGCGTACATCCGGCCTTTGACCACCTCATCAACATCCGCATCGGGCTTTTCTTTGAGCAGGTCATAGCCCTCGAGGGCGGCGAGCTTCCTTGCAAGTTGACGCGCGTTTGGGTTGTCCGCTCTGGTGTAGCTGAACCCGTCATTGACTCCTGCGAATATGTCTGCCCCGGTTTGCACATCGGGAAAGACAAATGCGGAAGACTGGTAGATGGGTGCTACATGGGATTGATTCGGGTCGCTTTTCTCGGTGAACTGCGTCACCAGAGAACCGATGCATAGTTTCTGCGGATTGTTGTTCATACGTTGCTCTCTTGACCTGCTTCTTCGACGGCGCCTGACTCCTTCACAATCTCGTTGAGTGTCAGAACGGTCTCGTTGAGTGAATCGGCGGTCCTGTTTGTTTTTCCTATCGAGTTTGAAAACTCGCTGATGCCGTTGGATATCTGTCTCAATGTCGAGAGAACCTGCTCAAAAGACTCTATCTGGCGGTTTACTCCGTCGCTCATGGCCTCGGCAGCGTTTGACGAGGATTCCGAGAGCTCGAGAAGGCTGTCGAAAACCGATTCCTGCTCCTTCGAGAGGGTCCAGGCTTCCTGAATGTGCTCGGTGTCCGCCTGGGATGATTCGATCAGCGTTTCCGTAGCTGCTTGAATCTGCTCGATGCGGTCACGAATCTTGCCGGTGGAATCAACCGTATTATCCGCGAGAGTACGGATATCGGTGGCGATAACTTCAAACCCCTTTCCCGCTTCTCCCGCGGAGGCGGCTTCAATGGCTGCGTTAAACGCGATGATCCTGATTTTTCTCGCGATTGCGCCTATCATTTCGACAATTTCCCAGATATTTTGTACTTGTTCGGTCAGTTTCTCCACTTGGGTAATCGTATCGGAGTTTGATCTGCGTACAGCTTCCATGGTGTCGGTCGTCTTTTTTATCGAGCTGAATCCATCATTGATCTCAGCTTTCATTCGATTTGCCGATTCATCGACCATTCTCGCCTGATTTCCGATCTCCGTCGACAACGAATTGACCCTTTCCATGGTTGCCACGATCTGTGTGGTACTCGATGCCTGCTCGGATGCGTGGCTCGAGTTGTGGTTACTTGCTGCTAAGAGTGAGCGGGAGGAGCTGTATACGTTTTCAGAGGTTTGACTTACCTTCGAAAGGAGCGTCTGAAAGTTGTCGACTATTCTATTTGCATGCGCGGCTATCTCTCCGAGTTCGTTGTAGTTGATGATGTCTATTCTGGTATCTGTTAGCGTTTTTCCCGTAGCCATTCGCTGAAGGATAGACCGGACAGAATCTATCTGAATGAAGTATTCCCGTTTTGAAAGAGCTATGAGGCCGATGGAAGCCGCGCCGTAAAACACCGCGACGGCCAAAAGCGGTAGAAAAAAGCTGTTGATGGTCGGGGATGTGGTTGCTTGCGCATAATAAAAGGCGATGTACATAAAATTCACGACGATGAAGATGAGGATAGCGACCACTACAAAGTAGTCCCGATTACGGGAGAAGAGGTCATTTTCACCCTCGCCCATGTGATGTATTCGCAGACGTTGCTTCGCGGGGATCAGGATCAGGTTAAAGAGGATGGAGACGTATACACCACAGGGAAATCCAACCGCGAGTTTCAGCGGCAGACCAAAGAAGTAGGGGATACCGCTCTCTGCATTCCATCCTTTCAGGTAGTAATACAGCGTTGTACCGAGCGTCCATGCCGCGAGTTGGAAAACGATAATGACCCACGGAACGTTGATGGCTGCTTTGCGCGCCTTTGTATATGCCTCACCGGTTCTTAAATAACGCACCAGCGGTTTGAGGTACCACATGATCAGCAGGTACAGCATCAACGAGAACACCAGAAATATACCGATCACCGTAGGCTTGAACGCAAAAACAACACGTTCCGCAAGGCTGAATCCCTCCGCGTCCAACTTGCTGTTGAAAATTGCATTCATCAGCTCACTGGCAAAAAGAAAAACCCCCAGTACTGCGAATACCACGAGTGCAATCCTGGCCCTTATTTGAAAAACAACGCGTCCCTCATTCATACGCGGGGAGTATACCAGCATTTTCCGTTGGATTCCACACGAAAACGACCACTAAGAAAGATTGACGGAATTGCGTCGCGGCAATGCCGTCAAGGCCGCTTCGCCACAGGCCCCCGCACCGGCGCAGCTCACATAATCATTTGCGATTTTCAGCCGACCGTTTTACTATAGGGCACATCGAAAAACCCACATTTCGGAGGAGCACCAAGAACGCAAGTCATTAGACGATAGGGGTTTTTCGTATGTGCGGGGTGCCAAAGCAGCGGTTCATAGAGGCGCCCTATGGCGTCGACCGGTGTTTCGCGATTCGGCCGACGCCGTGCAAGGAATATACTATGATTCGAAAACATCTGAGCGAAGCAAAATCCATGGAATTACTCGAAGCCATCAGGAACGCCCAGTCCTCGTTCATCGTTGGCAAAGAGTCCTCCACGGTGTATGAGCTCCTCCTCAATACTCTGGTTGACATCACCGAGAGCGAATGCGGCTTTCTCAACGAGATTTGCTATAACAGCGACGGGAAACCGTACAAGAGGTTCCTGGCGACCTCAGATATTGCGCGGGATGAGAGTTCGAGAGAGTTGTACAGTCGGCTGAAAGACCGGAACATGCAGTTCGCGAACCTGGAGAATCTTGCCGGACTGCCTGTGTTGACCGGCAAAACAGTAATATCGAACGATCCACAGCGTGACGTCAGATCAAAAGGGCTGCCGGCGGGGCATCCGGCGGTCCGTTCGTTTCTTGGCGTGCCCCTGTTTTTCGGCAGAGACATGGTAGGTGTGGCCGGCGTAGCCAACAGAAAGGGCGGATATGATGAAGAAACCGTTGACTTTTTGGAGCCGCTGTTCACTGCCTGTGCCGGTATTATCCGTTCCCTCAAGAAAGAGGCTGCCGAACGGGAGGGTGAAACGAGGCTCGCGAACCTCTACAAGAACATACCCGGCACCGCTTATCAATTCAGGATCGACAAGGCCGGTGATTATCATTTCGATTATATAGGCGATAATTGTGCCGGGCTTTTTGGTGTAGGCGCGAAGGATGCTCTCGCGAACGCGCATGCGATTTTCGGCCGCATACCGCAGCCGGATGTTGAAAAGGTCCATAGGGCGATAGAACGTTCAGCAGCGTCTTTAACGCAGTACAACATCGAGCATCGAATCATCAGAGGAGACGGGGAAACCCTTTGGATTCATGCATCGGCGATCCCGAGAAGACTGAATGACGGATGTATCGTTTGGGACGGTATCGGGCTCAACATCACCGAGAAAAAACGGATTGAGGAGGATCTAAAGGAAAGTGAAGAACGATACCGGGCGCTGTTTCTGCAGAACCCGAATCCTATCGCGATTATAGATACCAAGGGGAA
The DNA here is from genome assembly GCA_964536145.1 of uncultured Spirochaetales bacterium. GTDB lineage: Bacteria > Spirochaetota > Spirochaetia > ARS1246 > ARS1246 > JAFGHN01. Next base: position 4,638 of record CAZHXC010000068.1, read on the forward strand.
TTTCCTCGATGCGAATGAGACGTACGTGGATTTTGTTGAAACACCCAGGGAAAAACTTCTGACAATGAACGCGTTTGATTATTCGCCCAAGAGAAAAAAGGCAAAACAACTGGGGGAACACGAGCCTGTCTGGAAATATGGTGGTACTCTTGAGACCGAGTACTTTGTGAATGGAAATATCAAATTATTGGAATTGCATATTTCTCCTATCTGTTACAGAGGAATTGACGCGGTCATCGGTGTTGGGAAGGACATTACCGAACAGAAGCGCGCGGAAAACGCGCTGCGGGAGAGTGAGGAAAAATACCGTTCGATGATGGAGTCGATGAGTGACGCAACCCACATCTGTTCGTCGGATCTCCGGGTAGAATATATGAATCCGGCTATGAGGGAGAGGGTTGGAAAAGATCTGACAGGCGAACTCTGCCATGTTGCAATTCACGGGCTCGATGAACGATGCTCCTGGTGCGCCCATGACAGGATCATGAAAGGAGAATCGATCAAAAGTGAGCTGAAGACCGACGCAGGAGAGGTGTTTTTTGTTTCGCGCTCACCGGTTTTCCACACCAACGGGACGGTTTCGCAGCTCTCGGTATATCGGGATATCACGGAAATGAGAAAACTCGAACGGCGGGTGCATCAGGCTCAGAAGATGGAATCGATTGGAAACCTAGCCGGTGGCATTGCACATGATTTCAATAACATTCTATTTCCGATCATCGGGATGTCCGAGCTGCTTCTCGATGATCTCCCGCTACAAGGGCTCCAAAGGGAGAATGTAGAGGAAATCCTCAAGGCCGGGAAAAGGGGCCGTGATCTCGTGAATCAAATACTCGCGTTCAGCCGCCAGTCGGAAAAGAAATTGATGCCGATACGGGTGCAAAGTGTTCTAAAGGAGGTGTTGCATCTTGTACGGGCAACCATACCGTCCTATGTCGATATCCGGCAGGATATCCAGACGGACACAGGCATGGTCATGGCCGATCCGAGCCAGATTCACCAGGTGGCCATGAACATCATGACAAACGCGTATCACGCGCTCGCTGCCGGTGGCGGAGAAATAGCCGTTGGGCTCAAAGAGGCACCGCTCGGCGATCCGGAAGCACAGGAGATCAACCTTGATCCGGGTAGTTACGTTTGTCTGTCTATTTCCGACACCGGGCGCGGGATCTCCGCCGATCATATAGGCAGAATATTTGACCCTTACTTCACCACAAAGGAGCAGGGGAAAGGTACCGGCCTTGGTCTGGCGGTGGCATATGGCATCGTCAAAGAACACAGCGGTGAAATAAAGGCCAAGAGTGGAATTGGAAAAGGCTCAACCTTTGACGTGTATTTACCGGTGATCGAGAAACCGGAAAGGCAGGAAACAACCGATAGGACCACACCTCATGCGGGCGGGAGGGAACGGCTTCTCGTGGTAGATGATGAGGAGCCGATTGTAAAGCTTGAAAAGAAGATGCTTGAACGGTTGGGATACCATGTCACGACTCACGCAAATAGCCTGGATGCTTTGGAGGCCTTCAAGGCCAATCCTTATTCATTTGACTTGATTATTTCCGACATGTCCATGCCGCATATGACCGGTGACGAGTTCGCTAAGGAAGTGAAGCTCATACGGCGTGAAGTCCCGGTGATTATATGCACCGGCTTCAGCGAACGAATTGATGCCGCAAAAGCCCGAGCGATTGGTGTATCCGGATTCCTGATGAAACCTTTTGTTCAGTCGGAAATTGCTGAAACGGTGCGAAGCGCTCTTGATGACCGCGCCGTCTCGTGAGCGTACTGCCTCCCACTACTGATTCGGCGCAATTCATCACCTTGCGCAGCGCAACCGAGTTTGTTTACTATTTAATTCTACGCCGATTTTTTTCAGGCGCGTAATCTAAACGGCTTGGCCTTTGTAGATGTTGCGCAGCCGCTGCAGCTGGAGGTCTTCACTAATGAATACCATGAAGGCAGTATTATTCGATCAAAAGAGAGGAATGTATGAGTCCAGCCTTCCGGTTCAGCCGCTGGAACCGGATACGGTCATAGCTTAGGTTCGGGCCTCAGGCATCTGCGGCTCAGACCTCGAAAGATTCAGATTACCTGACTGGTCTGAGAAGCTCCCGTCAGGCCACGAGATTGCCGGAGAAATAGTGGAAGTCGGCGAGGGAGTGGAAAATGTAGCTGTCGGAGACAGAGTTGCAATCGAAGCGGTTTCTCAAGGACGAGCATGTAAGACGTGCCGGTTCTGCCAGGCTGGGCAGTTTCGAAGATGCGTCAAATCCGGCACTCCCGCGGAATGGGCGCGGGAAGGCTGGGGCGGCGGTTTTGCCGAATATATAAAAAGACGGGGTGTCGCGTGCTACAAGCTTCCGTCTCATGTTACCTGGGAGGAAGGCGCGCTCGTCGAGCCGCCGGCAGTGGGAGTTCATGGTGTTCGCCGGGCGAGGATGCTCGGTGGAGAAACTGTTGGAGGCCACGACTTTGGCACAGTGAAGCAGGCGTTCGAGATCGGGCGCGGACTCGGGCGGATTGTCATCCTTGGTATCTTCCATGATGAAGCCGAAATCGACTTCTTCATGCCCTTCAGAAAGGAGCAGTCGATTATATTTGCGCAGTGCTATTCTTTTATCGATGAGATACACGACTTTACCATCGCGAGAGACATCGTGGCCTCACGCAGGCTGCCGCTATCCGAGATGGTGACCCATACCTTCCCGCTGGAAAAAGCCGATGAGGCCGTGAAGACGGCGATGGATAAAACCACCGGCAGTATCAAGGTGCAGCTCGTTCCGTAATTTGCGCGCGGCGATTTTCCTATATTGTAAGTGCGTAGCGCCTGGTGTAGCTTGACACGATGGTTCCAAAATCGCCGTATCGAATGACCTTTCTGGTGTGTGCCGCCGAAATACTCGGGTTGGCCTCGATCACCGCATTTCCGGCCCTGCTTCCTACCTTTCAGGCGGAATGGGAATTGAGCAACATTGAGGCAGGGTGGATAAGCGCGAGCTACTTCATCGGCTACATGGTGATTGTGCCGGTCCTCTCCGGCATCACCGACCGGATCGATGCCCGTAGGATTATGGGTCTCGGTGCGGTCCTCGGTACGCTCGCCGCGCTCGGTTACGCGCTTTTAGCGCAGGGGTTCTGGTCGGCGCTCTTTTTGCGCCTGCTTACCGGCATGAGCCTTGCGAGTATCTATATGCCCGGGCTCAAAGTAGTGAGTGATCGTACTGAAGGCGAAGGATCGTTGCAATCCCGATTTGTTTCTTTCTACACCGCGAGTTTCGCCATCGGGACGAGTCTCTCTTATCTGCTCGCCGGCGAAATCAACGCCGTTGCCGGCTGGCGGTGGGCATTTTCAGCTTCGGCAATCTGTACCGCGATTGCCCTAATCATTATTGTCGTCTTTGTTCCACCGGCGCATGTGAGCATCGGGCAGCGCAAGAAACTGCTCCCGGGTTTCAAAGCTGTTTTCAAATCAAAAGCTGCGATGGCGTATGTCCTTGCCTATGCCGCCCACATGTGGGAGCTCTTTGCGGTACGATCGTGGATTGTCGCGTTCCTGGCATTCAGTATCGAGCTCAATCCCCGGGGAGCGCCGGTGTGGAGCGCTACCCAGGTTGCCTTTGTCGTCAGCCTCGTAGGTCTTCCATCGAGTATTGCAGGTAACGAGCTCTCACGCAGGTTCGGCCGGAGGAAAGTGATAACGATCGTGATGATCACCTCCGCTGTGGTGGGGATCACCCTCGGATTCTCAGCGACGCTCCCGTATCTTCTGGTGGCTTCTATCGCGATTATCTACGGCGTGACTATTGTGGGTGATTCCGCTTCTCTGACGGCGGGAGTGGTGGCTGCCGCACCCGAGGGATATCGTGGAACTACCTTGGCGGTCCACTCTACTATCGGCTTCTTTTCGGCCTTTCTTGGGCCCCTCGCGGTTGGTGTTGTGCTCGATGTTTTCGGCGGCGGGCGTCTGGCGTGGGGCATGGGATTTCTCTGTATGGCCGCCGGTTGTCTGCTCGGCCCTGTCTTTCTCGCGCGCCTTGGTAAACAGATGAAATAGTTCGAATAGATTATGGACACCTCGAAAAACCACCATTGTGCATGGACTTACATTCTGCAGGCGTCATCACGAGGTTGGTTTTTCGATCTGCCCTTATGCATTTCACCGCAAACGGCTACAATAGTGCATTACAGCGGCCGTGCGAAACATATCGGCACGGCTGTATTATAGGAGGAGTCGATGAAGATCACAGATCTGCGTGTTTTCCAGACAGAAGGGGCACATGCCAACTGGACATTTGTGAAGGTCTATACCGATGAGGGAATCACCGGTGTGGGGGAGGCCAGTCTCGAGCGTTTCAATGACATCGTGGCATATGCCGCGGGATCGCTCAAGGATTTCATCATCGGCAAAGATCCGTTTCAGATCGAGGAGATCTGGAACACCATCTACAAGAGCATGTTCTGGCATGGCGGTGTTATCATTTTGAGTGCCTTGAGCGCCATTGAGCAGGCGCTGTGGGATATCAAGGGGAAGGCGCTTGGCGTGCCGATTTATGAGCTTCTCGGCGGAAAGCTTCGGGACAACGTGCGGGCATATGCTAATGCCTGGGCGTTTCAGAAGATTGTTACGGAGATGACCTCTGAAGACACCCCTGATTCGATTGCCGAAAATGCGTTGAAGATGGTGGACAAAGGGTTCACCGCAATGAAGTGGGATCCCTTCCGCGAGGGCGGACAGGTCATTCCCAGGTCCGAGGAAGATTTCGCGGTAGCCTGCGTAAAAAGAGTCAGGGAGGCGGTCGGGCCCTCGGTGGACATCCTTATAGAGTGCCACGGCCGCTTCAACATGCACAGCGCGATCCGCATGGCGCAGAAGCTCGAACCCTACGATCCCTTCTTTTACGAGGAACCGCTCCCGCCTGATAATATAGACGCCATGGCGGAGGTTCAGCGGTCGATCAACCTACCGGTGGCCACCGGTGAGCGTCTGTTCACCAGGTGGGATTTCCGCTCGCTGTTCGAAAAACAGGCCGCCCGGATCATCCAGCCCGATATCTGTCACGTCGGCGGTATCATGGAGCTCAAGAAGGTTGCCGCCATGGCGGAGTCCTATTACGTATCGGTACAGCCCCACAATTCCAACGGGCCGTTATGTGTGCTCGCAAGTCTGCATCTCGATGCCACTATCCCAAACGTGCAGTTTCAGGAGTTCTTCTATCCCTATCTCGAACTGTACAACCGGATGATCACCGAACCGATCAGATTCAAGGACGGCTATCTGGAAATTCCATCAGGACCCGGTCTTGGTACCGATATAAACGAGGAGTTTATTCTAAAGCGGCCGCCGGCGCCGCAGGCGGAGGCGGCCGG
>CAZHXC010000069.1:0-9971 GCA_964536145.1 uncultured Spirochaetales bacterium
GGTAAATACCCTGATAGAGGACGGTATCGCCGCAATGGAAGATGAAGATTTTATTGCCGCCCGTGATAAGTTTGAAGAGGCTGCGGAGCTCGATCCCGATTCAGCCGAGGCATACGCCCAGTTAGGTGAATCCTACATGCTCGAGGACGCTGAGAATCCGAGGAATCTGCAGAAAGCCGTCGAGTACGCCAACAAGTCCATTGAGAAAGACCAAAACTACTGGCTTCCCCACTTTACCCTGGGTAAGATTTATAACTCCACGAGGAACTGGGACAACGCCATCAGAGAGTTTGGTGAGGCTGCAAGACTCAATCCGGAGCGGGACGACATCCTCTATGAGCTCGGGAAGGTGCAATTCCGTGCGGGAAGGTTTGCCGACGCCGCCCATTCGTTTGAATCGGCCACCCATCTCAACCCCGGTCATGAAAGGGCATTCTACAATCTTGGCGTGAGTTACTCACGCCTTGGAAAGTCAAACGATGCGCTTCTCGCTTACCAGTCCGCCTATGCAGTACGGCCGGATTATGACCCGGCTTATTACGCCGCAGCGCAAATTCTCTCGTCAAAAGGCCGGTACGGGGAGGCAATTTCTCTGTACCGGAAGGCGATTGCTCTCGATCCTGAAGAAACCGCCTATCTGCGTGATCTTGCCGCCGCCCATTTCAACACCGGTGACTACGAAAAGGCGGAGGAGTATTACAGAGAGGCCCTCAGTCTTGATCCGGACGCGCCGGAGAGCAACTACAACCTGGCCGTGGTGCTTCTCAAGCAGGGAAAGGCATCGGATGCGCTTGCCTATGCGGCAAAGGCGGTGAGCGAAAAGAGCGACTCCCCAAAGTATCTGTTTACCCTCGGTGAGGTAGGGGAGAAGCTTGGAGATACCGACACCGCCATCACCGCATACAAGCAGGCGGTGAGTATTGACTCGAAGTATCTCCCCGCTCGGATAAACTTAGGAAAGCTCTATGATGAGATCGGACAATACGACAAGGCGCTTCAGACGTTGCTCGCGGCGCACAGCATAGATTCCGGCTCCCTCGAGGTGAACAACAACCTCGGAAACGTCTATCTGCACCAGCAGCTCTACAACGACGCCATACGCCACTATCTCAAGGCAATCGAGAAAAAGCCGGATGCAACACTCATGCGGTTCAACCTCGGGATTGCCTACATCGAGACCGAAAGATATGATTCCGCTATCGGTATCTTAACCGAACTTGTGAAACTGGATCCGCAGTATTGGGACGCCTACTATCATCTCGGCAATGTCTACTACAAGAACGGGGAGAAGGAGAGCGCCAAGAGCATCTTTGAGACTTTGCTCGAGAAAAACCCGCAGTATGCAAAGAAAGACGAGATACTAAGACTTATAGGATAAGTCCGGGGCAGCGCAAACCGTGCTGCTATGTTCTTTCTACAAACCTGAATAGCTCTTCACGGCTTACCCGGTACCAGATGGGCCTGCCGTGGGGACATCGCGCATTTTCGAGCTGGAGCGCCTTTGCCGCGAGCTCACGGCCGGAAAGGTCATCGAGAATCTCGCCGTCCATCACAGCCGCACGACAGGAGATAGTGGCGTGGAGCTGCTGCTCGAGAGAGGTGGAGTCGCCCCTTTCGCCTTTTATGAACGCCGCGAGTTCCTCTTTCAGATCGAGGCAGGCGGCCGGACACGCGGTGAGCAGCCACGAGCCGGGTTTCCGCTTTTTGAGAGAAAGTCCAAGCTTCCCAAAAGCGTCAAGATCTCTTTCGAGGGCGGCTTCCTCGTTCTGATCTAGATCAATTTCAATGGGAACAAGCAGATTTTGCACGTTACGGTCCCCCTCGGAGCGAAGCCGTTCATATATGATGCGCTCATGGGCCGCGTGCTGGTCGATGATGTAAAGGCTTTGGCCATACTCCACAAGAAGAAAGAGGCCGAAAACCTGCCCGTGGTATTTGAACTGTTCCGTAGATTCGTCGGAAACCTCTCTGCGGTTTGCAAGACGGCCCCGGATTGTTTCGATATCCAAACGTTCGGCCCGCGGGGCGTGTGATGAAGGCAGTGATGAAGGTAAGGCCGAAGGCGAGGGCGAAGACCCAAACCGGTACTGAGACTCTTTGAGTATCGATTGTTGCGTGTAATTATCTCGCCCAAATGTACCGGCCCGCAGGGTATGCTTCGAAAGCATTGACCGTACGAGATCAACAGCAGCGCGGTGGATCATCTGCAGGTTCTTGAATCTGACTTCCCGTTTCGCCGGGTGAATATTGAAGTCTACGAGCTGAGGATCAACCTCTGCAAAGAGAAACGCCGCCGGGTAGCTTCCTCCCGGAAGATGCTCCGAGTAGCCGTATTGCATAGCCTGGATGAGGGCAAACTCCTGTATCCGCCTACCGTTTACAAACACGTAGAGAAGCCGCCTGTCCCGCCGGGAAAAGCCCGGTTTTGTGAGAACAATCTCCATCCTCGTTCCTTCAAGTTCGCTCGCTCCGCTCTCGAGAAGCTCCGGCGGTAGCGAGCCTGAAAACACCGCCGCCACGCGTTCGATCTGTCTCTGGGCGGGTAGGTAGAGTTTCATCTCACCGTCCGTGAAGTATCGGAAGGTGATTCGCGGAAACGCCAGTGCCTTTTCGATAAAAGCCTGTTTGCAGCCCTGGGCTTCAGAAGAAGCCCGCTTTAGAAAACGGCGTCTGCCCGGGAGAGAGTAGAAGAGATCCTTTACTTCCACCGTTGTACCGGGAACCGCCGGCGCCGGAGACATTCCTATTGCCTTGCCCGCGTGAACCGTAATGGAGTAGCCCTTTTCCGGCAGGTCGCTGCTCGTGCTCGTGATTTCGAGCTTTGAGCATGCCGCGATACTCGCAAGGGCTTCACCCCTGAAACCGAGGGTGGATGTCGAGTAGATATCCTCAGTACGCGATATCTTTGAGGTGGCGTGGGGCAGGATGCAGATCTCCAGGTCTTCCTGAGTCATGCCGATGCCGTTGTCTACGACGCGAATGCGCTCTACACCACCGCCATCAACATACACCGATATCTCATCGGCTTGTGAGTCTATCGAATTATCGAGAATCTCTTCTATTCCGCCACCGCGTATTTCTACTTCTATCGAAGCGGCGGCCGCATCGATGCTGTTGTCGAGAAGCTCCCGTATAACCGAAAGCGGCCGGTCGATTACCTCGCCGGCCGCTATTTTTCTCACTTCCGCTTCCCGGAGAAGTTGTATCCTCCGGGAAGGTTCATCGCTTTGCATTGTCTAGAAATGTACCCTCGTCTCTATGCTGATCGAGGGGTTGATCTGGGTTTTGCCCGTCTCTGCATCGAGGAGCACGTTGCCGTCCTCGTCATGGGCAACGGTCGTGGTAACAAGAATCGCAAGATCAAGGGTTGGGGCGACCGGATAGATCACCTCTCCCTTTACGACGGTGTTAGCGTCAAACAACGTCAGCTCCGTGTCCGTTCCGATAAGCGTCGGGATGAATTTGTACCTGTCATAGGCAATGGAGCCGTGTATATCCACCACCGGTATGAGCCCTCTGAAGAGCTCGGCTTCCAGGTGGAGATAATCCTCGTCACCAAACTCGAAATCTTCTTTCCACGGCCACATGTAACCCGCTTCAAACCTGAACTTATCCGCGATGTCGAATCCCGCTTCACCATAGATGCCGACAATCTTTTCAACCGACCGGGGCGTGAGAAGCTCGTTTGCGACCTGTTGCGCATACTCACCGCGGGTCCTGTCGTAGTTCTTGTTGAAGAAGGTGGGCCTGAAGGTACCGTTGTAGTTACGATATTCAACGCGGTAGTCGACGATCAGGATATTTCCGAGCACACCCGCGGCAATCCCGTAGTTTCTCAAAGGCAGCTCTCCTGCTTCTATGTCCGCATCCGGGTTGTACAACGCCTGAACGATCAAACCTTCTTGTATCGTATCAGTGCCGTCGGTAATGCTGTTTCTCAGATACGGCATCATACCGCCGATATCGCCAAATAGCACGATAGAGAGTATGTCGTTTTCCATGATGGGAAGATCGACATCGAGACCCGCGTTGACAAATATCGGATCACCCACTGCAACCGCAGGATCAAAATCCGACGGTGCATCAGCCGGTACGGCTATTTCGCCCGCGGGATCTATGTCGACAATCCCCGACAAGCCGAAGGCAAGCCTGCGGCCGAACGGCCTGATATAGATACGGCCGCCAAAGATCTCCGGTTCGGCAAGGTCGTTGACTACTGCCTCCATGCCAAATCCGCCAAGGTCGAGACCGGTGTTTATACCAACCCGTCGAACCGCCGGAAAGTTGGAGTCGTTGGCGTAATTACGCATCAGCAGTCCATGACCAATAGTCATGTTGTTGAGATTGCCGATTTTCAGGTAAAACTTGTCCCGCTGCTCGCCCCATTGGAGGTACCGGATCTTGAGAAACAGGTCGCTCATGATATCTTCCACGTACGCGAGAGGGTCTTCATCAAAATTGTAATCGGTACCAAAGGACCACTCATCGTTCCCCTTCGGATGGTACCAGTCATTGGGATCGAACAGGTTGGATTCGTAGATTACCGGGAGGTAGAGGCCTAATTTTAGCTTCCCGAGGCTGAACTCGGGCTGAAGGATGGCTTTGGAATAGGTCTTTCCTTCTATGGTGATACTGCCAATCTCCATGCCGAGGACGTCCCGGAGGTATTCCATTACCGGATCCATGGGGCTCGGTCCCTCGGGCTCTTCTTCCCCTTCGGCAGCAGGCTCTTCCACGATGGCTTCTTCCTCGAGCGGTTCTACCGGAGCCGCCTCATCCTCTTCAGCGGTCTCTTCTTCCACAGGCTCGTTGCCCGGAACCGCATCGGGATTCATGTTCTCACCGACAAACTCTTCAATTCCTTCAAAGAAACTGGCCATTTGCTCAGGTGTAGCCGCGACGGCCTGGAAGGTTTCCGCGAAAGTGTCTGCAAATTGACCTGCGGCAAGCTCCACGGTTTCACCGGTGGCAATCTTTTGAAAGGTGATGAGCCCCTGCTCTACGAGAGCGGCGTCTGTCATTCCCTCAGCCACCTGGAGTCCAAAAGTGGTACCACGGACACCACAGACAGCCGTCTGTGTTTTGATCTGGTACTGGGCTGTCCCGGATCTCGCCGCGACAGCTTTGAGTTTTCCGGTCAGCAGGCTAAAAGTATTGGCTTCCGCGCCTCCTCTATTCTGAAGCGTGTCTATGACAAAATCCGTACCGGTAGCGAGTTTGATGAGAGAGCCGTTGGGGTCGAGTCTGATCTCGGCTACCGAGTTTTCTGTTTTTATCTTGTCTCCCGGGAACAGGTCCATCCCGTATTCAGGGAAGAGATCTTCTCCCTCTGCGGTGATAACAAACACCCCGTCCGGATTGTCAAAATACTCCAAAACAGCCACGGGCCCGCCCGCGTCCTGGGCAAAAAAGAGAGCCGCCGGCAGTAACAGCAGGATACATATAAAAGCTAATTTCTTCATAAAGTCCCCCTTAAAACAGGCTTATCGAGCTCTTGAGCTTCGCCGTCGTGTCCCAGGCTGATGACGGGTCAGAGGCGTCGTGCTCAGGATTGTACCGTATGTCCCATTCGAGGGTAATTACAGCCGGTCCGGAGTAGTAGTTCACCGCCGCCGAGATTACCGCATCGGTTGGATCAATCAGATCGGAAAAACTTTGAATATTCTTCTTGTCATACGTGAAATTGAAATCAAAGGCCTGCAGAAGATCCTGACCAACCAGGAAGGTCATACGAAGATGGGGCCAGTTTACCCAGTTGTCGGGTTCTTCAGGAAGCGGCTTCTTGAACGGACCGTCCATGCTGATATCGAGCACAAGCTGATCATCGAAAAACGCAAATCCTGTACTTGCAAACCAACCTGCCGAAGCGGGGATGATCTGCTGTTCTGCATTGGCAATGGTATAGTAGACCGGTCTGTATATATCGTAGGTAGCCCCGTAATAGACCGGAATGAAGTTCTCCCCGAGGATCCTCAGTTGAAGACCCCACGGCAAAATACCGAAAAACCTTCCACCGACTCCGAGCATCCCGCCATTGTGGGTCTTCTGAAACACCAGGTCACCAAATGTTGCCAGAGAGAGCACCTTGTTTGAAAGTATCGGAAGCCGGAAATCGGCACCATGTACCAAAACCGCCTCACCATCGGTGTCTCCGTAGCCGAAGCTTGCCGGATCTTCGGTATAACGGAAGGGGTCTATATCGCCTACCATGGTGTAACCGACTTCCAGATGCGGAATGATCGGCGCTGATAGCCATGTAAGCGGCCGCACAAAGAGTCGCCCGCCAATAACATCGGGACTCGCGAGGTTGCCGACAAAGCTTTGCATACCGACGTAAGGAAAATCGAAGAGTTCTCCGTCGATATCGAAGTTCATACCGAAAATTCGCAGCTCGGGGAGGAAAAGGGTGTTGGCGTAGTTGCCCATGATAAAACCGTTGCCGAGCGTGGCATCATCTATGGATCCAAGCTTTATGTAAAGCGGGTCTCCCCTCTCGGCCCAACGGATATACCTGAACTTGGGCAGATAGAGCTCGAGAAAACCGACTTCCTCGCTGGGAACCCAGTCTTCTTCACGGAACTCAAACTCACCGCCGTCTCCGCCGGTAAATCTGTAATGGAATGATAAGTCGAGCCCAATGCCAAACTTGCCAAAGGCAAAATCCGGCGCGAGGCTCAGCAATTGATAGGTGACCGGTTCTTCCGAATCGGGATCCTGAAAAGTCTGTGCGCCGATACCAAGATCAAATCCAAAATCCGTCTGACTTGCCTCCTGCGCACTTACAATGCCGGTAAAAGCAAATACCCAAACGAATAGAAGACAGAAGTACCTCTTGAAACTATACATGCTACTCTCCTCTCTCAGAATTACAATATATCGTATGAGCCAAAAAAAACAATGAGGCTCGGGGGTCCTCTAGAAAGTCACTCGTACCCGTAGACTGCCTCCAATTCCAAAAATCCAGGTTTCATCTTTGTAACTCACACCTATTTCCAACAACCCAAGCGCACTGCCGATGTCACCAAGAAACAACTCTGAGCTATGACCGGCAAGAAGTTCGACCGCTACCTGCGGACCGGATATTTCCAGTGCAAGGCTCTCTTTATGCAAGAAATATACATCGTTTTTCAATTCTATGTCAGTAAAGGGGATCGATATGTCCCGGGATAGCGGCGTAATCCACGAAAATACCGGCTCGAACGTGTCATTCCACTCATGCGAAGCTCCGGTGTCGGAAACTGAATCATCTCGAGAAGCCCCCGCAATCCCGGTTCCTCTGAATTGGAGCCTGTTGGTAAGCGATAACTCCGCCCCGCCGGAAGTTCCAAAAAACAGGAATTGTTGCAGGATCACTTGGTAGGAGGTGAGCTCTCCGCCGGAAAAGTCGGCCGAAAAACCCGTGTTCGAGGTAAACTCATCACTTTCATAAAAGGAAAAAGCGGGGTAGGCGCCGCGGCTACCAAACAGGTTGAGCGCTGCGGCACGGAGCGAGAGTTCGGCGGAAAGGGTATCGGTCACCGTATCCTCCTCCCTTGTGAGTGACCGCAGCAATTCGATCTCGATCTTCGCCGGGATGAAGAGATCCCTCACATAGGAGCCAAAACCGCGGGAAACAGCGATACCGGCTGAAGGGAGGTAGCTCGCAAACACGGCGTCCGCCGTTGAACCGGTAAAACTATGCGCAACCGACGGTGCAAACAGGTCGTAGAGAGGGATGGTGAAAGTTTCGGTTTGAGCATGTAGCTCCCGGCCGAAAGCCTCCAAGTCAGGTCCAAAGTCGCCGCCTGTATAGGTATCGATCGTACGTTTGAACTCGAGGGAGTAGTACGGTTCAATCTGCAGGCCGAGAGGAGGCTCGAGGGAGATCGAAAAAGGCGAGCTGACAGCAATTGCACCATCGAGCGTGAAGAGGGTATCAAGGTAGGTAAACATACTGTAGCCGAGGGACGAAGCGGTCTCAAAGGCAAAACTCTCCCCCTCAGCCTCGACGGCCGCCTCCACGACGGCGGATCTTCCTGTTTCTTTGCTCTCCTTCACCGGTACGATCTGACTTACCGCCTCCCACAATTCCAGGAAATAACCGGCCGCCTGGGGAGCATATTCACCGGATAGCCGGGCCAGACGGGCCTCAATTGAGGCGGAAACAGGAAAACGCTGAAATAGAGCCACATTGCCGGACCAGTCACGTTCGAGTGATTCCCCGTCCGCTACGGCGGTTGACGCGATTGTCGTCGCCGCGATTCCGGGAACACCGCCCGTAACGGAAAGTGAATGGGTAAAACCCTCCTTTTGAGATTCTCCGGCGGTGTAGAAGCTTTCGGTAACCGAGACCGGTGAGCTAATCGCCGGGATCGTAATCTCGTGTCCCGCTGAAAGAGTTGAGGTAGTGCCGATATCCGCATCGGCCCGGAGGGTCAAAGACGCGGCCCCGGCAATATCCGCACCTGCTGCAGTAGAAAACCTTGCGCCGGCTGCGGTCGGTCCATCCTCGATTGCGCTTCCGTCTATAGCCATGTTGAGCTCTATGTGCGGCTTTGCAACGACAGGGAAGTCCCCGGCGCTGAGGAGCGGATCTTCCGAGGAGGCGGCAAAACCTGCATCAACGGAAAACCCCGTTCTGAGCTTTGTGCCCGCAAGATGGAGCTCATCGAGGAGGAGGGTGCCTGATGTAGAACCGGTGCAGCTGATTGAGACCGAATCCACAGCCGCCACCGAGTTGTCGATATCCGCTACGGTTATCTCATCCCCGTCCCTGCTCACGGCACCGGTACCGAGATCTACGGTATAGCTGTGCCACCTGTCGTCTGTGGGAAGAGCAAAGGCGGCTGATAGTGCCTGCAGGTTTCCGCGTTCAAAAGTCAAAAGAATTTCCGGGTCACCGGTTGTCCCGGAATCACCAAGGATGAAAAGACGGAGCTCTTTATAATCCGAAAGCGGCGTGCCATGTGCGAGACCGACCGCACGCCAGCCTTCCGCGGGTTCTACTCCGGTCCAGTCAAAGGCAAGCACCCGCTGCTTTTCTTCATCCCGAACAAACCGCCTTACCTGCTGAGGGTACTCGGTCAGGAGCGATGAGTCGGACTTTTCGCGGATTGAGAGCGAACCTGTTTCAAGCGGGTATTGCGAAAACGGAGAGCCTAACACCGTCAGGCCGGAAACCAACAGGCGGTTTTTCACTCTGCTTCCGTCTTTTGACTCGATGATGATCCGCCACGCGGACGCCTTGTGCAGTAGACGCTTGTCCTCCTCGGAAAAAAGTAGCGTGACCGGCTCTCCCCACCGGGCGGCAGGGTAGCCTGCCGCGCCGGAATCAAAGCTCCGGCTGAAAACTTGTGAAACTTCAGCGTCGAGCACGCCGTTACCATTGGTGTCTTCAGTAGTCAGCGTTAAATCGGGACGGCCGGTTCTCCCGCCGACGGTAAGCTCGATATTCCGGGTCCGGTCGTCAAACTTGATACCCGTATCAAACCTCGAGCTTTCGCTGTCGAGAGCGCCATCTCCGTCAAGGTCTTCTCCAAGATAGCCTATCTGTACGTACGCCCGCAGCTTTTCAACAGATCCTTCGGTCTCGCCATGCGGCGCAAACTTCCAGTAGAATTGTATCCCTTCGTATCCGGAGAGATCCGGCGGAACACCGCCGGGAGATAACGGCATCTGAGCACCAACCCATTCTCCCCGGTCATCGAGAACAAAATCGATGGCCATAGCTGTTGAACCCGCTCCGTCGCTTCCTCCAACACCGTCGCCGGATACCGAAACGGTGTAGGGACCGGTAGGATTTCCTGCCTCGTAGGCGTACGCCTGATCTTCGGGAAGTCCGGTCCAGTCATACCTGTTCAGATAGTAGCTGCCTGTAGCCCCGTATGTTGCGTATTCTTTGAACAGCAGTATCCCGCGGTTTGTTTGCAGCAAACCTGAAGTTGCCGGTACACCTGATGGTTGTGCCGAGGGGAATGTATAGGCTCTGTCCA
>CAZHXC010000070.1:0-9858 GCA_964536145.1 uncultured Spirochaetales bacterium
TTGACTTCAAGCCGTCCGTCGTCGTTCGTTTCGCCGTTTGTCTTCTGGATGGCGCTGGGAGTGTTTGGGCTTGTCTCGCTTCTGTTCCTGAAGGAGCCGCAACGCGCAGCGGTGTAAGCAGGCAGGCCGCAACGGACAGCGTGAGCGGGCAAACCGCGGTCCGGGCCGGCTATGTAGCCGTCCCGGACCGCGGCCGGTCAGGTACATAGCTCCGCCTCCGACCCCGTTACTTTATGATGTACTGGCCCGCCTGGCGAAGGACGGTGACATACTTCGCCCTGGTGTAGGCCCAGGGGTCCTCGTTATTCTTTTTGCTCTTCTTCCCGCGGAAATCCGAGAGAGAGGAGTATTTCTTGTTTTCCATCCACTCGGTAATCTCGTCGAGCACAACTCCGATGTACTCGAGCTTGTTTCTGAACAGAGTGCTCACCATCTGGAAAACGTCAGCGCCGGCAAGCAGCACGCCAATCGCCTCGTTTGAACTGTGAATCCCGCCGGATGCGCAGAGGTCGCCTTTGATGTTGTCATACAACAGACCTGCGAACCGCAGCGCCAAACGATGGTCTTGCGGGGAGCTGAGATTGAAGGAGAGATCATTTGTACCTTTTTCGATATTGATCTGCGGGTGGAATAATCTGTTGAAAAGCACAAAGCCGTTGACGCCGGTTTCATCGAGCCGCTTTATGAAGCGCAAAGGGCTGGTGTAAAATGAGCTCAGCTTTGCCGAAATCGGTATCTTCACCGCCTTGCGGATGTCCGAAAGGATCTCGAGCTGCCCTTTCTCCACCGCCGCTGCATCGGTACCAAAATCAAGAGGCATCGAATAAAAATTGAGTTCGAGAGCGTCAACACCGGCATCCTCGAGTTTCTTTGCGTATTCAACCCAGGTATCCTTGTTTACCGCGTTGAGGCTTCCGATAACCGGGATATCCACGGCATCCTTCGCCTTTTTGACCCACATGAGATGTTCGTCGGGTCCCGCGTATTCTACATTCGGAAACATGTTCGTCATTTCCGCGTAGTAGTTGTCCCTGGCCTGGAGCTCCTCATCGAGCACGAACCGGGAAAGCTGTACCTGCTCTTCAAACAGAGACGAGATCACCAACGCACCGGCGCCGGCCTCCTCGAGCCGCTTAATCGTCTGCATGTTCTTGGTAAGCGCGGAAGCGCCTGCGATTACAGGGTTTTTCAATTCAAGACCCAAGTACTTACATGATAGATCGACCATTTTCTACTCCTCTATACGCGCCGGTCCGGCGCCGATTGGGCTATAGCTGCAATTCAATGTATCCATAAGCCGCTTTGCTAGTCAATTGAATGAGGCGTGAGATTCCTGTACAATAATGAACAATGGATGATGGACTTCGTACGTTACTCACACGTCTCCCCGAATACGAAAAGAAACTCGAAGAGCTGAGCGAAATTGTCCTGGCGAACCTCGTCATGATTTCAGAGATCCCTTCTCCTACCTTCAACGAGCACCGCCGGGTAGAGTTCATCCTCAAACGATTGGCCGAGTACGGTCTGCACAACACCTCAACAGATGAGGTTGGTAACGCCCTTGGTATATTTCCCGGACGCGGCGGCGAGAAGAACATTCTTGTGGTTGCCCATCTGGACACCAATATCGAAAGAACCGTCGATCATACGATTACGCTGCAGACAAACAGAGTTATTGGTCCCGGAGTGGCTGATAACGGGCTCGGTCTGGCGGTCATGACATCGCTGCCGGTGATTCTGGAGTACCTCGACATTGAGCTCGAATCGAACCTGATACTCATGGGTTCCTCACGCAGCTTAGGCCGTGGAGACATCGGAGGCTTGCGGTTCTTCCTCTCCAATACGGACCTTCCGCTTTCGGCGGGGGTGTGTGTGGAAGGCGTAAAGCTCGGCAGAATCAGCTATTCTTCCATCGGGATGATGCGGTGCGAAATCTCCTACTCTGTGCCTGAGGAGTACGACTGGACACAGTTTGGCGCCATCGGATCAATCGTCGTTATAAACGAGGTGATAAATCGGATACTCGAAATTCCGGTGCCCAAAAGACCGCGGACGAATATCATGCTTGGATCGGTCCGGGGGGGGACGAGTTACGACAAAATGGCCACAAACGCCGTATTGCGGTTCGAAATCAGAAGCGAATCGGCGGAGATGGTGTTCAACCTGCGCGACCAGATCGATACCATCGTTGCGGAAGTATCGTCAAACACCGGCGCGGAGATCTCATTCGAGGTTTTCGCCCAGCGCATGCCCGGCGGCCTCCCGTTTGCCCATCCACTGGCAAAAAATACGACTGAAATCCTCAGGGCGCTCGATATCAGGCCGCGAATCTCTCCGTCCACCTCCGAGCTTTCCGCGTTTATAGACAACAAGATACCCGCGCTTACCGTCGGCATCACCGATGGAGAGAATATTACCCTTCCGGGGGAATTGATCTATATCGATCCGATTTACAAGGGGATTAGCCAGCTATTGGGCATCATACTTGCTGTAGACAAAGGGTATTGCGATGAACTTGAATGAGTGGCTGAAGCAGAATACCTATCACTACTCGGATTTTTCAGACCTTCTGAAAATCGTAAAAGAGAAGGAGAAACAGGGAATCTCGATATCTCTCTGCATCCCCACGCTCAACGAAGAGAAGACAATAGGCAAGGAGATCATCCTTTTCAGAAGCGAGCTGATGCAGCGGTTACCCCTGCTCGACGAGATAGCGGTAATCGATTCAGGATCTTCAGACAGGACCCGGGAGATTGCCGCTTCCTTTGGTGCCGATGTGTATCTTGCCTCGGACATCCTCCCGTCAGTGGGGGAGAACCGCGGGAAAGGGGAGAATCTCTGGAAAGCGATCTATCAGTTGAAAGGCGATATCATTGTCTACATCGATGCGGACATAAAAAACATACACCCGCGGTTTGTCTACGGCCTGGTTGCACCCCTGGTCCTGAGACCGGAGATCAAGTACGTCAAGGCGTTCTATGACAGGCCCCTCGCGGTCTCAGAGGAGATCCGCCCCTCCGGTGGAGGCAGGGTAACCGAAATCCTCATCCGTCCGCTGTTTTCGCTCTTCTTCCCGGAGCTCAGCGTCATCATACAGCCGTTATCCGGAGAATACGCGGTGCGCCGTGAAGTTCTCGAGCGGATTCCCTTTCCCATCGGCTACGGGGTGGAGACTTCCCACCTCATCGATGTGTACGCACAGTGGGGCCTCGAGGCATTCGCGCAGACCGATCTGGACAGAAGGGTCCACAGAAATCAGCAAACTATCGATCTGGGAAAGATGGCGTTCGGGATCCTGCAAACCTTTTTCAGACGTCTGGAAGCGCAGGGCCACATTGCCACCCTTCCACAGATGCAGAACATCCTCAGACAGTTCCAGGCGCACGAACGCGAATACCAAACGGTGGAAATCGACATCCAGGAAGTCGAACGACCGCCCATGGTGACGATACCTGAATACAAAAAGAAGCGCGGGATTGCCGAATCTTCATGATCGAAGTTATTGAAGTGAAACATCCCGGAGATCGGGCCGGCCGGGAGTTCATCAACTTTCCCTTTGTCCTGTACGCAAACTCACCCTGCTGGGTTCCTCCTTTCAGACGCGGCGTACACAGGATCATCGCAAAGCGTCACCCGTTTTTTGAACACGCCGAGGGCGCCTTTTTCACGGCTTTTCACGGCGACGACGCCACGGGCCGGATTGCCGTTATGGAAAACACACTGGCTAATCAGCCTCCGGAAGAGAGGACCGCACAGTTCTGTTTTTTTGATTGTATTGAGAACGAGGAGGTTGCGGCAACGCTCTTTGAAGCAGCGGAAGGATGGGCGCGAAAACGAGGCATCAAGCTGATTACCGGCCCCAGGTTCTCGAGCGGTACCAACGGAGTTGGCGTCCTTGTCGACGGCTTTGAGTACCGGGCGGCCATGACGATGTCAGCGTACAACTACTCCTATTATAGAAAGCTTATCGAAAACGCCGGTTACGTAAAAAGGCGTGACTATTTTTCGGCATTGATTGACGCTCAAAGCTTCATGATGCCCGAGCGCATCACCCGTATAGCCGAAATTACCGAAAGACGCGGACGTTTTGAAGTGCTGAAATTCTCATCAAAACGCGAGATAGAAAAAATCTCCGGCGCTATCGGTGAGATGCACAACCGGACACTCGGGTTGGCCAACGAGGTCAACCATCTGACTGACCGTGAAGTGGAAGCCATAAAGAAGGATCTCCTCACGGTGGCTGACCCCGCTCTCATCAAAATCCTCTCCTATGACGCCAAGATCGTCGGTTTCCTCTTTGCCTTCCACGACGTATCGGAAGAGCTGCAGCAGGGAAAGGGAAAACTGAACCCTTTGAGCATTATCCGTATCATGAGGGAGGCGAAAAGGACCAAGGATCTCATTGTGAACGGCATCGGGATCCTTCAGGAATATCAGCGTCTTGGCGGGAATGCTCTGCTCTACAAGGAGCTCGAGCGCACCGTCCGGGAAAACGTCAAGGGCGCACGGTCCGCCGAGCTCGTACAAATTGCGGAGAACACCTGGCTCATGCTGAGTGACCTGGAAAATCTTGGCGCGAGAGTGCACAAGACCCACAGGGTGTATCAGAAGAAGTTGTATTGATAGCAAAAACGAATTGCGGCGCCGATTACGGTTTTTCAAGTTACACAAGTTTTACCCGCGGTTTTTCAGATGCGTAGTATCCTGTAAAAAAAGCCGGGCTCCGGCTGACAAAGCGGCGCTTGGCTCATAGACAGATCCGCAATCGAATTCAGCGAGTCTGTCGAGGAGAACCTATGAAAATTCTTTTGATAAACCCGGAGATACCAAATACATTCTGGAGCTACAAAAAAGCTCTGCAATTTATAGGGAAAAAAGCATCAGATCCGCCGCTGGCGATGATTACCGTTGCCGCTCTTCTGCCTGGCACGTGGGAAAAGCGGCTGGTAGACATGAACGTTACACCGTTGAAGAGAAAGGATCTTGAATGGGCGGACTATGTGTTCATCGGCGGAATGAGTATTCAATACAATTCTTTCAAGCAGGTAGTGGCCCGGTGCAACGAAATTGGTACAAAGGTAGTGGCCGGTGGACCGATGTGTAGCTGCGGCCATGAGACGGTGGAAGGGGTAGACCACTTTGTGCTCAACGAGGCGGAAATAACCCTTCCCCGATTTGTAGAGGACCTGGAGATGGGCAACCCCAAACGGGTCTATACAACAGAGGAGTTTCCGGATATCCGGAACACCCCAATCCCTCTGTGGAATCTTCTCGATATGAAGAAATATTCGTCTATGGATTTGCAGTATTCCCGCGGTTGCCCGTACAATTGCGAGTTTTGCAGCATAACCGCCATGTATGGAAGAACGCCCAGGTTGAAAAGTACGGATCAGTTTATCAAGGAGCTCGAGTCGCTCTATTCGACCGGATGGAGAGGAAGCGTTTTCATCGTGGATGACAACTTCATAGGAAATAGAAGAGTACTCAAGGAAGAGCTGCTTCCGGCGCTTATTGACTGGGCAAGCCGGCATGAACATCCGTTCGAATACATCACGGAAGCGAGCATAGAGCTCGCCGATGACGAAGAGCTCATGGAACTGATGGTAGAGGCGGGTTTCAGAATGATCTTTGTCGGCATTGAAACGCCCGATGAGGCGAGCTTGGAAGAATGCAGCAAGAATCAGAACCGCCGCAGGGACATGCTAAAATCAGTACGGATCATGCAGCGAAAGGGGCTGAATATTTCCGGCGGTTTTATCGTTGGGTTTGATCATGACAGTCCGGCTACGTTTGACAGCCAGATACAGTTCATTCAACAGAGCGGGATAACGACCGCAATGGTTGGTATGCTCAACGCTCTGCCTCTCACCAGATTGGCGGAGCGATTGAAAAAAGAAAACCGGCTTCTCAGCGACTGGACGGGCAACAACGTCGACTCCGGTCTCAACTTCATTCCCCGGATGAACCCGCAAACGCTTGTCGAAGGATATAAGACCATATTGAGAACGATCTACTCACAAAAGGCATACTTTGAACGGATAATAACCTTTCTGAAGGAATACAAGAAACCACGCAGGGCCGGCAGGGGAACGGGAATCAGGGAAATCAAGGCGTTCCTGAGAGCGTTGATTCATCTTGGTCTTCTCGAAAAGGGACGGTGGTACTTCTGGAAGTTGATGGCTCATGTTCTGCGCAACTACCCTGAGAAATTTTCTTTTGCTATGGACCTCGCCATTAAAGGATTTCACTACAGGAAGGTATCCGCATCAATTACCTGATGATCCCGGTAGAGACAGGCCGCAATCGGCAGGAGCCGTCCGCCCACGCAGAGCCTTATCCCACAAGCGGGGCCCGGACGAACCGGGCAACAATTGTGCCCCCTGCCGCGTGCAGAAGCCCGCGCCGACGGCGCAAGTTCTATCGAAAAAAAAGGAGTGGACCGACCCCACTCCTTAATTTTATTTCTTATTTAAACGAATATTTTAGTAGCGGTTCTTGTTGTATCCGCCGCCGCCGCCACCGCGCGGGCGATCAGTCTTGGGTTTCGCCATGTTCACAGTAAGCGATCTGCCCTGCAGATCCGTACCGTTGAGTGCAGTTATGGCCTTTTCGGCTTCTTCCTGCGTACTCATTTCTACAAAGCCAAAGCCACGGGAATTGTAGGTGTCTCTGTCCTTCACAACGTTAGCCGACTCAACCGTCCCGTGCTGCCCAAAAAGGCTGTTTAGTTCATCGTCAGTCACCGAATAGGCAAGACCACCGACGTATAATTTCTTGTTCATCTTCTCCTCCTGGAGTACTTATCGTAATCGCACTTTGTCACTTCACGTCGAAGAAGCAGAACAACGATTAGCCGCAAAACTTAACACTGTTTGGTCGGTAGTTCTTTCCCGTTGGTAATACAAAGTATCAACACTTCGGGCTTATTTTAATATTTGACTTCAAGCAGCCCGTCGCACAAAGCCATGAGGAAAGGTAGTAGATATTCTCCACATAGTCAAATGGAATATTTTTAAAAGCTTGCTTTCGGGCAGCTTTTACTTCACCCCCTGGTATTCATCCATGAAATTGAGTATATTGATCAAAATTGTAACTGCAGTCTGCATCAAGCGGACAGCTGATGACAGATTATCATGCTAAAGAGCTTTAGAGTGTGACTTGGCTCTGCAGTCAAACCAAGGAGCATTCTCATGAGCTTTTCTCATTTTCTTTTCGACAAACGTATTCATCGTGCCATCGATACCGTTGGATACTCAATTCCCACACCGATTCAAAAGGACGCCATTCCGCTTGTGCTTGAAGGACACGATGTCCTTGGCATTGCACAAACCGGCACTGGAAAGACAGCCGCATTTATGCTGCCTATCCTGCAGAGACTTCTCTCCGGTCCGCGCCGTCTTGTCCGCGCGCTCATCATCGCTCCAACGAGAGAGCTCGCCGAACAGATCACGCAGGAAGCGACGGATTACGCTAAACAGACGGGACTCCGCTGCATATCGGTGTACGGTGGTGTGAACAAAAACCGACAGATAGCAGCCCTGAAGAAGGGCGCTGAAGTCGTTATCGCCTGCCCGGGTCGATTACTCGATCACCTCGCAGACCGAACGATCGACCTCTCTCGCGTCGAGGTGCTCGTATTGGACGAGGCGGACAGGATGTGCGACATGGGCTTTCTTCCGGACATCAGGCGCATATTGAAGGTCCTGCCTTCAAAGCGTCAGACACTCTTTTTCTCCGCCACCATGCCGGATGATATCCGACGCCTCGCCGATGAAATCCTCCACAATCCGCAGACGGTGCAGATAGGCAACATCATGCCGGCAACCACCGTCTCACATGCGCTCTATCCGGTTCCGGGCGAGCTGAAGAAAGAGTTCTTTTTCTCGCTTATCGACAACACTGCTTCCGCGCGTATCCTCACCTTCACCCGGACCAAGCACCGGGCACGTAGTCTCGCCCTGGCTCTGCACAAAAGGGGCTTCCGTGCCTCCGCCCTTCAAGGCAACATGTCCCAGAACCAGCGTCAGAACGCGATAAACGGTTTTAAAGACGGGAAGTACGACATACTCATAGCAACCGATATAGCATCGAGAGGCATCGACATCACCGATATCACCCATGTTATCAACTACGATATGCCCGAAACCGTTGACGCCTACACACATCGCATCGGCCGGACCGGCAGGGCCCTCAAATCGGGTAGTGCTCTCACAATCGCGGTAAAGGAAGACGCACCAATGCTGAAGGACATCGAGCGCAAGCTCGGTGAACCGATCGAGCGGTTACGACTGCCCGGTTTCGATTACGGACGGTTCGTCCCTGAGGAGCAGTTTGCCGATACGACCCGCGGCGGTGGGAGCGGCAATAGAGGCGGTAAAGGCGGCGGCCGTTCTTCTCAAGGGAGCCCTCAGCGGCGGCCCGCCGGAGCCGGCCGGAAAAACGCTGAAAGTTCGACTCAGCGGGATCCGCACCGGCAGTCACGAAAGCCGGCTCACCGACACCAGAAGAGCTACAGCGAGAAATCGAGTTAATCCTCGAGTTCGGCCGGGCTAAAGGGCGCCTCTATAAACCGCTGCTTTGGCATCCGGCACATACGAAAAGCCCCTATCGTGTAATGACTTACGTTCTTTGAAGTTTTTAAGCGGCATGTCGTTCTCTGCTTCTCACGAGCCGGCTCGCACGCCGGCTACAACCGCCATTTTCATTGACATCGCGGCTGCGACTATGGTATTTTTGCTTTTCTACCGGGCTGTAGCGCAGTTGGTCAGCGTACATGACTGGGGGTCATGGGGTCGGCGGTTCAAATCCGCCCAGCCCGATAAAAGCGGCATTGTCCATCGAAGATGGGCGATGCCATTTTTTTGTGATTGCGGATTTGAACGCGAAGGAGCGGCGCGAGCGATGAGCGAGCGCAACATGCCACGGATGGCATGTTAGCGACCAAGCCGGGCCCGGAGCGACGAGCCAGGAAGGCGAGGAAGCGGAGGGCGAATCCGCCCAGCCCGATAAAAGCAGGGTCGTCCCAACCGGAGCGGGAAGATCATCACCCAAGATTTTCTCTACTCCTTCAATACGCATCTACATATGGCAGCTGCAATCTTTTTGCCACCTCCGGCAGATGGTTCTATTGCAGAGACAAAATCTTCCCGTTGATTGCAGATACCCCGGAGTTCGACTACAGGGATTTTTCTCTTGTTGGCTGCGGAATATATTCTATCATTGTAGACCGATACAGCTGCTTTGGCCGCAACCTTAATGTTCTCATCCAGATCCCCATTGTAAATAGTGAATAGATAAGTTGGTCTATTGTACTTCAACACAGCATCAATCGCTTGGGAATATTTGCCATAAAAAGAATCAGCTTGTTGAGCAAGCTGCTTCAATGTTTCTGGGCCGGTAAGGGAATCATCGGAAAGCAGATGGATATTCTCCAATGCGTCATTACCACCTACCGAGATAAAGAACCGAGTAACATCTTCCGGAGTGTTCCGTATCTGAGTTTTGATATCCAAGATTTTGTCACCATCTACAGCATAGAGAGATGCGGTATAACCTTCCGGTAGCATCTGTCTCAAATAAGTGATGACATCCGGGGAATCGCCAACGTATCTTCTATTGTCAAATACGGAATCGCCTAACAGGACTATATGTTCACTCATATTTTTCATCATTTCGGAAACTTGCTCCTAAGAACGAATAGTAAATCTCTATTTACAACATTATCAACACCCTGCCTGAGAGACGCGCTCCTCGTGTTCCGGTACCTGTCCCAGGAGCTCCGGCATCGAGGCGCCGTCAAGGATCACCTCTTCGAACCACTGACGGGATGCGTCATACTGATACTCACTTCCGTGTATC
>CAZHXC010000071.1:0-9835 GCA_964536145.1 uncultured Spirochaetales bacterium
TTCCCAACCCAACCTTCTCTTGTGCGCTCCGCCCACTCTGTGGGATCTGCGTGAGCCTTCTTCGTGGATACACGGTTTGCTTCATGTATTTACCAGCAAAATCAAAGCGCACCCGGACCCTTTCCCATCGAATTCGCCATCGAGGCCTCACTTATTCCTGCTTGCGGCTTTGGAGTATCTTTTCCCGATATATCGTTGTTTCGAACAGTCCTTTCTTTCTGCCGATCTCTCTAAAACCGTTCTTTTTGTAGAGTCGCTGTGCGGCCGCTTCGTTTGGGTTGGTAGAGGTATAGAGCCGTATCCGGGAGAAACCGGCGTCTCCGGCTTTGGCCACTGCGTGGTCGATCAGTGCCTGGCCGATGCCCTGACCCCTCGCCTTTGGTAACACGCAAAACCACGTCAACCATACAGCCTCATGTGCATCCGCCTTGTAGCGGTACAATCCGGTTGTGCCGATGACGTTGCGGAAATCATCCACATACACGTCAAATGCAATAATATCCTTGAGTCCTGCTAAGTTCATCAGCAATCGGCTCAGATTGCTTTCAGGATCCCTGATTATTACGAAACTCATCCGTTCGGCAGGCGTCATCCATCGAAAAACAGACCGTACGAGAGAAGCGGCCTGTTTCATGAGGTCGGCTGAACACGTGATTATCGGCATTTCTAGTTGGCCCTCTCACCGCGGTCCAGATCGAGCGATCGGCCTTTTTTGTAAAGCGCTACAAGAACCAGTATAGAGACCAACAGCAGCGGGAAAACGAGCAGCGCAGCCATAGTCCGCGTAAATAAAAGATAATCGTAGAGCCCGTGGATGATAACCGCCCACAAGAGCCCCGCAAGCAACCGGTTCTTTCCGGTTACTTTGGTAGTACCGATGAAGTAGCCGAGTATGCCGGATGCCGACGCATGGAGCGGTACCGCGGTGATTCCTCTCGTGATGATAAGGAGCGGTGGTCCAAAACTGTACAGAACGTTTTCAAAGAAGGCGAATCCCAGACTCGCTGCTACGGTATACAAAATGCCTTCGCGGACCCCATTGAAGAACTTGCTCTTAAAAAGGAACAAACGTACCGCGGCGAGTTTTGTTCCCTCTTCAACTACGGCGGCAACCACAAACGCCCGAAACAATCTGTAGGCGGTACCTGTGAAATGAACACCCAGTTCGGCAAGAAGAACCTCGATAACGAGGGCGGGAATTACGGCAAAGAAGCCGATCACAAATGCCATAAAAACGAAAAGTGGAGTCTCTTTCTTGTTTCTGTCGAGACGGTAGATGAACAGGACGATGAGAATGGACGGTATTGCCGCTAAAAGGATGTTGAGCAATAGGTATCCCATGGCTTCTTATACGATATGTTTACTACGCCGCTTTTGCTACCACTTTTTTCTTTGGAGCGGCGGTTGGAGAGAGCCTCATCGAGCGGTGAAAACCGCGACTGAGGCTGAATGAATTGAACAACTTATTCAATTATTCATGCTCCAATATCTCCAAAAATTACCCTTTCCGGGTCCTTGTATGAGAAATTCGATTGAATTTCGCCTGATACGCTATCTTTCGTTGACAGCGTAAACATGATTATGACAATGAATGTGTTACTGTTCACAATCCCTGTTCACCCTTAAAAGGAAGAGAGCGATGATAGATGTATTTGGCAAATGCAGCACAGATGAAGGCTATTTTGGTCCGTTGCGGGCGATGGGTGATCATTATTTCACCCGCCCGACCCTGAACAGCCTCCCGGGGCCGCGGATGGATTTCATGGGAAAGAGACAGATCATGTGGTCAGTCAACAACTATCTTGGCCTTGCGAATAATGAAGAGGTCAAGAAGGTGGCCGCGGAAGCCCTCGAAACCTACAGCGTATCATCGCCGATGGGTTCGAGAATGATGAGCGGAAATACCGATGAACATACCGCCCTGGAAAAAAGGCTCGCACAGTTTGAGCAGAAGGAAGATGCCGTCCTCTTTAACTACGGCTACATGGGCGTTGTCGGTACGATCGATTCGCTGACAGATGCTGACGATGTAATTATCCTCGATAAGCTCGCACACGCTTGTATTGTCGATGGGTCGATGGCGTCGCGGGCTCAGGTACGGGTGTTTCGGCACAATGATATGGACTCTCTCGAAATGGTGCTCAAGCACGTGAACAAGAACCGCAAGGGTGGTGTTCTCATCGTTACCGAAGGCACCTACGGAATGACCGGTGATTTGGCGCCGTTACCGGAAATTTGTGAGCTCAAGGATAAGTATGAGGCCAGGTTGTTCATCGATGACGCTCACGGTATTGGTGTCATGGGTGAAACGGGCATGGGTACCGGCGAGTATTTTGGCGTGCAGGATAAAATCGATATCTACTTTGGAACCTTTGCCAAGGCTTTTGCGTCCATAGGCGGGTTTTCCGCTACGCGAAAAGACGTAGTCGAATGGATCAAATACAACGCGCGGACTCAGGTCTTTGCAAAAAGCCTGCCGATGATCTATGTCAAGTCTTTGGGTAAGACCCTCGATCTGATCATTGACGGCGATGAACGGCGGAAGAAGCTCTGGGACATTTCCGGTAAGCTGAAGAACGGCCTGAAAGATCTGGGATACTACATCGGTGGCGGTCAATCGCCCATCTGTTCGGTTTTTGTACCGATTGGCGACGGTGACATACACCAGGTTGGCGGCGGGATGGTGCGTTACCTCCACGAAAACGGCGTATTCGTCTCAGCGGTCATCTACCCGGTGATACCGTTGGGGCTTTGCATGTTCAGGATGATCCCGACAACCGCCCACACCGAGACTGAAGTCAATGAGACCGTAGCGGTTTTCAAGAAAATGCGGGAGGAGCTCAATCTCGACCTCACGATGGGTGATGAAGAGCTCGGGAAGATCGCAAAAGTATATGGTGGTCAGGCAAGCAGTTTAATGCGGGCGAAAATATAAGCGAGAGAATCGCTTCGTAATACGGTCCTGTAAAAATCGGTACCCTCAATCCTCTGGGGATTGCTCTCCCCGTCCGAGAGGTGCTGCACGCTTACCTCGCGGTCAAACCAGTGCAGCAGGCTTATCCGTCCGTTGGCGATCTCGAGACCTGTTATGCCCCGTTTCCCGATCACACAGCCGGAATTAAAGAGAGTGGGAACCACAAGCTGATTGTAGAGGGCGGTACGTAAACTCTCGGTGTCCTGTTTTTCGTACAACTTTTCGAGCTCCTGTTTGTAGTTTCTCACTTCTTCTTCAATTTTCTCACGTTTCCCGCTCTCTGCGGTTTCATATGAACGAAGATGATTCTCGATCTTGAACTTCACCTCATCGATTTTTGAATGCGATTCGAACAGCGGCCTGTGGGTGTGTCCAATGAGTGCGAGAATCTTTTTTCTCGTTGAGAACTCGTAGATACGGAGCTCGGTTTTGAACTTCTTTGCGCTGTTATGGGCAACGGTTCTGTTTCTTATCTTCAGCGGATTTGCGAAATACCGGAGGATAAACGCGCTGACGGCATTCCACCTGTCAAAGTAACTGGTGGCCTGATGTCCGTGGAAGATAAAGATGTCGTTCCCTTCAAAAGCAAACCGAAGCGCCGGAACGAGTGTGAAGGGGTATGAATGCGGAGGAAGCGTGTAGAGCTCGTAGTCGTGATTGCCAACGATTTTGAGAAAGCGACCTTCACGGAGCAGTTTCTCGTATATTTCATATACGTGACGCCATCGGCTCATGATCTTCCGCAGCCGGAATCGGTACAGGTCTTCAATATCCCCGTTCAAAACGACGGTGTAGCCGGCATCTACGAAATCCCGTTTGAGTACCGTAGTAAACAACTCGGCATTCCGTCCAAAGTCATCGGTGCTGCTCCCGTTTCCCATATGGAGGTCTGAGAACACCACTATTTTCGACCCGTGATCGATCTCTCTGACCGGTGTGTTCTCAAACAGGTCGTCGAGTTTGTCCTGAATAATGGGGTCAGTCACGATCTCTGACTCTCGAAAATCGAAGGCTTTTCAGCATCCATTTAGGTACAGGTTTTTCAGGATCTCGCTTATCGAGATTGAGATACAAACCGAGTTTCTTCAGTATCGGAACTTTGAACGCTTCCACGAGCTCGACGAGCGTGCCGTCAGGATCTTCGGTGTAGGCGAATCTGCCGTTCGCCTCTCCCATGTCAAATGCATCATTGCTGTCGACGGTGAACGGAAAACCGGCTTGTTCGCATGCATGCTTCAACTCGTCCATCCGGCGGACGTCCAGACAGACGTGGATATATCCCTGGTCGCCCCAGTATCGGTTTTCAAAGATTTTTCGCGGCTTGAAATCGAGCGCCTGAAGCAACTCGATGCAGCCTGCGCCGAATAGCGGACCAAACCCTCCCCGTACGGTGCCGGAGCGTTCGAGGCGCACCCGTCTGAAACGGCTGTCTCCTTCCGGAAGCGGAGCCAGATCATCGAATCTATCGGTAACATCAAAGGCTACTCTGTCGTACCCAAGAACCTCCGCATAGATTTTCATCGATTCTTCAATGTCAGTTACACCGATAAGTACCCCTTTTACGCCGCCAACGGGGTGCTCGGTTTTATGGAAGACGCTTATGTCCTCTTCAATAAAAAATAAGTTCGTGTAAGGATCGCTCACCGGATAACGGAGATTGCCACCGGGGCCGGAGACGGGCTCGTTTAAAAGGGTAATACCTGCGTTCTTGTGGAGCTCGAATCCCTTGTCAAAGGACGCGGATTTCAGGATGACGGCGTTAATGCCAAGATCGCCCATGCGTATCGGCATCTCAGGAGGCAAAGGGGTGCGTTCGGTGTACTGCCACACCTCAAATGCGCCGCCTCCGTGCATACTCATCGCCAGTACCGCGTCGCGTTTCCGCCCCTCGCCTCCGGTATATCGTTTCATATATGAGGCAACTCCTGAGTCTCTGAAGATCGGTACATCCATACCAAATTGCTTTCTGTACCAGCGCCATGCCTCTTCCATGTTCTCAACGCCGATGCCTACCTGCTGAATCCCTGTTATCGAATAGCTCATAACGGCTCCTCATCCCACTGTTGTGGATGCAAGATTACTACACGTTGAGAAAAAGGAGAATAGACAGCACAATAGCGACGGTTGCCACTTCACCTCCTGGTAGCGTACTATCCGTTGAAGATATGTGCGCAATGTGGAATCCAAAAAGCTACAGAAAAAAGAAAGCCGAACAGCAGCCGGAGTATCCTGATAAGGAGTATCTGGAGACAATTCTTGCAGGCCTCGAGACGCTTCCCCCTATTGTTTTCCCCGGTGAGGTGGAACGGCTCAAACGGAGTATCGCCCGGGCGGCTAATGGTAAGGGCTTCATGCTTCAGGGAGGCGATTGTGTGGAGCGCTTTGCCGATTGTACCCAGCAGCGGATCACAAACAAGATCAAGATCCTTCTCCAGATGAGCGTCATTCTCACGTACGCCGCGAGGAAGCCGGTAGTAAAGATCGGAAGAATAGCCGGGCAGTATTTCAAGCCAAGGTCGAGCCCCTTTGAAACCGTCGAGGGTAGAGAGATCCTGTCGTATCGGGGAGACGGTGTCAACGACAATGAAAAATCTGCTGAAGCGAGAATTGCGGACCCCGGGCGTCTGAGGAGCAGTTATTTCTACTCGGCCGCGACGCTCAACTTCATTCGGGCCATGATTTCCGGTGGCTTTGCCGATTTGCATAACCCGTACAACTGGAACCTCTATCCCATAGAGAAATCGGAACGATGGAAGGAGTACAAGGATATCCTCGAGCACATTGTGGACGCTGTGACTTTCATGGAATCCTTTGGCGGTATCGATAATCGAAACGTAGGAAACATCGATTTCTACACGTCACACGAAGGCCTGCACCTCGCTTATGAAGCCGCGATGACCCGTGTAGATCCGGAATCAGGCCGATACTACAATATTGGCGCGCACATGTTGTGGATCGGCGAGCGCACCAGAGCGGTTGGCGGCGCGCATGTGGAGTACTTCCGCGGCATTGCAAATCCCATCGGCGTAAAGCTTGGTCCGGTTGTCGGGGAGGATGAGCTTGCGCGTCTTTTGGAGGTCCTCAATCCCGACAATGAACCGGGGAGAATCACCCTCGTGACAAGAACAGGTCTTGAAAATGTGCGCGATGCTCTGCCCCGGATCATCCGGACGGTGAAAAAAAGCGGGGCTTCTGTGAACTGGTGTTGTGACCCCATGCATGGCAACGCGGTGAGTACCGCGAGCGGATACAAGACGCGACGGTTTCAGGACGTGCTTGACGAGCTTGCGGCGAGTTTCGAGATCCATCGTGAGCTTGATACGATGCTGTCGGGTGTCCACTTCGAGTTGACCGGTGAAGACGTCACAGAGTGCATCGGCGGCGGACAAAACCTGGGGGAGGATGACCTCGATTTGCGGTACGAATCCTTCTGTGATCCCCGTTTGAATTACGCTCAGAGCATGGAGATGTCTTTTCTTATATCGGATTATTTGAAGTAGCGGGCGTAGGCACACGGTCCGGAGCGGCTGCCCGTTATTTGCGCATGGCCCAGGCCGGAATTATGACTTCTACGATTTTCAAACCCGTAGTATCGACAAGAAAGGCGTACTTCCCGGCTACCGCTACTCCAACGGTGTACTTGTTTTCACTTCTCGAAACGATGTAGGGAGAGGTCGGATCGATCACGTCGATAATCGTCAGTCCGTTGAAGCCCTCGGCGACAAACGCGAGCCTACCTTCAACGGCAACCTCCTCGGCATAGCCGGTCCGGTAAAATCCGATAACCTGAGGTTCCGCCGGGGCGGAAACGTCGATAATTGAAAGCCCGGTTGAACCGACGACATAGGCGATGCCGTCCTTGACATCAACACCTCTGGTATTTGCGGTGTCCACGGCAGCCAACAGCGTGGGGTTTTCCGGATCAGCGGTGTAGATTCTGAATCCGCCGTCACCATCGGCAAGAAATATGGTGTTGTTCCGCACCGTTATGTTTACAGCATATTCGGTACGTACCGAGCCGATCTGTGTCGGACGGGTCGGGTTTGATACATCCATTATTTTGACGCCCCGGTTACCGTCCGCAAGATAGATCAGGCCGTCTGCATAGTCGAGGCTTCTCGCGTTGCCGTCGGTGTTCCAGGTACCGATGATTGCAGGCTTGCTTTCCGGATCTCCATCCCTAAGCGGCGTAAGATCGGCGATGAGCAGGCCACCGGGACCGTCGGCAATGTAGGCGTAATCCTCTACCACGAGCACTTCTCTGCAGTATTCGGTTTCTATATGCGCTAAGAGTGAAGATTCGCCGAGGGTGTCCGGCGCCGTGACATCGAATATCTTGAGTCCGCCGGCCCGATCGGCCACGTAGGCGTAGAGGTTGCCGTCTGCAGTATCACCGATAGAGACTTCATACGCTTTACCCTCTGTCCGTACCGATGCGATTTCATACGATTCTCCGCGGGTAAACGCATCGAGTAGATTGAATCCCTTCTCTCCGCCGGCAAACACCTTTGTGCCTTTCACCGCTACCGCACGTAGCCCCTCGATTCTTGCCACATCGTAGAAAACCGGCAGTGAAGGTGATTTTACGTCAAAGATCATGAGCCCCTCGGTACTCGACGCGAGGTAGGCGTACTCTTCGGCAACCGCCACATCGACCGCGCCGTCCACCTCGTAGGTTGAAACAAGCTCAGGATTCGCCGGGTCTTCAAGATCAAGAAGCATCAAGCCGGCTTCAGCATCGGCAAGATAGAGAAGATTTTCCGATATAGCGAGCCCTGAGGCGTTGTCAGTTTGGAAGGAGGCAAGAACAACAGGTTGCGGTGCATCGAGGTCTATGATAACCACTCCTCCGGGACCGTCCGCTACAACCGCGTACGATCTGCCATCACGTTCAAACACTATGAGATCGTTGGCTTCCTTGGTGCCGATCGAATGAAGCCGCTGCGGATCCTTCGGATTGCTCACGTCGACTATTTTTACGCCGTAGGTTCCGTCGGCCACCAACGCATGAATCGTGTCATCATCGATACGTAGAAGCTCGATACTCCTCGCGTCCGAGGTTTTCCGTGAACCGATCTCCTCGGGCCGACCGGGATTGTCTATGTCGATAACCCGTACGCCCCGATCAGAGTCGGCGACATATGCGTACCCTTCAGAGACTGCCACATCCCGGGCGTTGCTCGTTTCTATAGCGCTGACGTTGAGAGGTTTTTCGCTGTTTGAAATATCGTAGATGACAAGGCCGTCTTCTTCCGCGGCTACAAAGGTGTAGTCACCAAAAACGGTGGCATCCGATACGCTGATATCCTGCCAGGAAACGGCAACTCTTGTCTTTTCTTCAGGAATCGCCAAGGGTTCACCGCTTGCGGCGCTGCTGAAATACGATTCTCCTGCGGGACTCACCCTGTAGTGATAGCGCTTGCCGTATGCGACATCGGAGTCGATATACTCGGTACCGATAATTTGTTCTTCGATTGGTTCAAAACCGCTCTCGTTATCGATCGAGCGTTCGAGGTCATAGCTTTCGGCGCCGGTTATTGCCGGCCATCGCACTCTTATCCGCTTGTATTCAGCCGTCACCTCCGGTTTGAGCGTATCCGGAACCAACGCGACAATCTCCTTGCTCGATGAGGA
Source organism: uncultured Spirochaetales bacterium (assembly GCA_964536145.1). Classification (GTDB taxonomy): domain Bacteria; phylum Spirochaetota; class Spirochaetia; order ARS1246; family ARS1246; genus JAFGHN01. Next base: position 8,609 of record CAZHXC010000071.1, read on the forward strand.
GGCGATGAGGCTTCCCTCTCTGGTGTATGCGGACAGAAGGAAAGAATAGCGGTTGCCGATTTGGAGTTCCGTTATCCGTGAAGGTGAGGAGACGTTGTCAAGGGTCGCGTCCTCTTCAGCGTCCGACATGTTCCTGTATTCGAGAGAGTAGGTTACCGCTAATGGGTTCGGCTCCCAGCTTACAAGCGCACTCTCACCCTCCGGTGTCACGTCGAATGTCGGAATATCGCTGTCACCTTCAAGAAGCGCAAGCTTGGCTCCGCCCTGGGCCCCGTTATCGTATTTTGCCGTTACCACAACCTGTTGAGTGCCGGAGAGCTTTTCCGTGGGAAAGATGAAGGAGAACACACCGTATTCATCCACATCCGTCTCTCCGGAGAGAAACTCGGATTGCTGTCCAAGAAAAACGAGGGGAGAAACTTCCCAACTCAGGGAGGAGATGTTTTCCGCGTTGAGCACCCGCCCTGCCACCTGCACGTGGGAACCGAAGTAGCTGTTTTCCTGTGGTGAATCGATCACCACGGGCGCCTCGGATCCAAGTTGTGCAAAATTAGCCTGTACCGTTTCCGGTGCGGTGCTTTTAACCGTCTCGACGGTTGGTCTCACCCGGGGTGTTGTTACTTTCTCTTCAGACTCCGGCCCGGGGGCAACGGTTGCTGGTTCCGGCTCGATCGCTGCGTCAGGCATTGAACCGGGCTCAGGCCCGGCGTGTGCGGGTTCGGCGACTGGGACCTCCTCGGGTTCGGTGTCTGCGGGTTCGGCGACTGGGACCTCCTCAGGTTCGGTGTCTGCGGGTTCGGCCGCCGCAACTTCGGTCGGCAGAGCGTTTTCCTCATAGGGCGGCGGCACCGCGGCGGTTTCCTCAGGGGGAGTCTTCTCGGGCGGCGCCTCTGCCACTGCTGCTTCCCCAGTGGTAGCCGCAGGGGCAACTTTCTCCGCTGCGACTTCTTCCCGGCGGGTTTCTTCCGGGGCCGGCATTGCAGCGTCTGCAGGGGCCGGTTCTGCCGAAGGCGTTTCTGTTGGCGGAGACTCGACGGGAAGCTCTTTTGTCCGGGCGATCGACAGGGAGAAATGTATCGTCAGGTCCATCGTGCTTCCCGGTTCCACCGCATCGACATATCCGAGGCCCTCATCCCGGTTGCCTTTGGCAGGAAGGCGTCCGTCCCGTTCATATGATGTGCCGATAAACGGAAGCCCGGGAGCTGCGTTTGCCGTCCTGAGCGCCGG
>CAZHXC010000072.1:0-9814 GCA_964536145.1 uncultured Spirochaetales bacterium
CGTGTTTGAAGAGGATAATCAATCTGCTGCGGCTTTTCAGGAAAGTCCGATATTCCCGATAGAGCACCTCCATGTTGACCACGTCGATCCCGGCGATACCCTGGAGAAACCGGTTGTACACCGGACCAATGAAGTTTGCAAACTTGAACTTGCGGGGTGAGAAGTGAGGGGCGTAAAAACCCGTACCTTTTTGCGCACTAACCGGAATACCGCTCATTATTTCCTTTGGCCGTTTCCTGTCACGATTTTTCCGGTTTCTCCTCTTCGGACTCGGGCACCGCTTTTTCCTGGAGCATCTTCCTGTAAAATGCCCGTGTTATCGGGTAAGCGGCAAGTACGGCTATACCGGCGATATAGAATACGACCGGTACCGGACCGCAGAGCAGGCGTATCCCTGTGATCGTTACCGGCTCGAGGGCTGCATCAGGGGAGTATCGTACCAGATCGAGTATCAGCCCGGTAAGCGCTAAGGCTACCGCCTGACCTATCTTGCTCGAGAATGTCCAGAGGCTCGAGAAGACACCTTCCCGCCGTACCCCGCTTTTTATAGCATCGTATTCCACCACGTCAGGGAGTATCGAATGGGGCATTACGTAGTGGGTCGACAACCCGGTTCCTGCGGCGGCCATCAGCACGAATGCAAAGACCACTCTCCCTTCGCCACCAATGAACGCAAAAAGCAATACACCAATCGACATGATGGTCATCCCGATTATGTACGATTTCTTCTTCCCGATATGTTTCGATATTATCACCCACACAGGAATACAGAGCAGACTCACCCCGAGAAGAAATATGAGCGCGATATTGAACAAACCTTCATCCCGATAGATGTACTTGAAAAAGTAGATCAGGCTCCCCTGGACGACGCTGGTTCCGGCAATAAACAACATCCAAGGTATCACCGCGAGCAGGAATACCTTGAGTCCAAGGGTGTCGATATACGTCCTGATAAATCCGCCGCCTGCGTATTTCTCAGTGTGGACGGGTTCCCTGATTGCAATCACCGTGACCAGCGCGGTTGCCATGATGATAAAACCCATCGTGGAGCCCATGGCCAGCCAACCCGTGCGCCCGTCGCCGAATATTTGCACCAGCGGGAGTACCGTCGCCGCTCCCAGTACCGTACCGACAACCGCAAAGCTCATTCTGTATCCGGTAAGCGTGGTCCGTTGATCAAAGTCCTTTGTCAGCTCGGGCAGAAGCGCCGCATACGGAATATTGACGAGGGTGTAGGCGAGGTTTAGAAAGCAGAAGAGAACCGTCACGATGGCGAAGAGCGCCACAGGTGTCGCGGCCGCCGGAGTCGAGAAGATGGCCGCCATGCCGAGCAGGCTGAAGATCGCTCCTACGAGCATATACGGTCTTCTTCGCCCCCACTTCGTACGTGTCTTATCCGAGAGGTACCCTGTCACCGGATCGGTAACCGCATCCCAAATTTTGCCGATCATGATGGCCGTTCCGGCAAGAGCGGCGGGAAGCTTTACGATATCGGTGAAATAGAAGAGGAGATAAAAGCCGATCAGCGTAAAGAACATATTGCCGCCAAGATCGGCAATGCCGAAACCGAGCTTTGTTCTCATGGTCAGTTTCTGCACGGCGGGCCTCCTGGTGAGTTTTGCGTGAGACTATACACTATTTTCGCCTCCCGGCGGCGCATTTTTGGGCTGATGGTGACACTTGAAAACTCAAAGCTTACATGCAACAGTGCATTATTGCATATTGATTTGGGAAAGGTACGGTAGGTTATGACAGAAAGAAAACGAATAGAAACGGTGCTTGCCGGGGCGATGCCTGACAGGCTCCCCTGGGCGACGCGTCTCGAGATCTGGTACTATGCACATCTCAGGACCGGAACGCTCCCCGAACGATTTGTAGGCAAATCCTTAAATGAGATACACGAGATGGTAAGGGTTGGCCGTCAGGCCTATCGCCCGCTGACGCCGCTCAAAATGACCGGTGTCGAATGCACGGTTATTTTCGAAGGTACCGAGGTTTCCCGCATAAAGGAGCCGGCTATCGATTTTCCAAAGCCGACAAATCTTGTGCCCCGAGAAACGCCGGGAAGGACCGAGATCATCTACGAAACACCCGTCGGAAAACTGAGGAGCGTATACAGGACAACACAGGCGGTGCTCGACTTCTACTCGAACCCGTATCTGGAGAAGCACGTCCTTGCCGAAGACGAGGACTATGCGGTTGTGAACTGGATCCTCGACAACGGTGAACCCATAGCCGATTATGACGGTTTTATCCAAGTGGAGTCTGAAATCGGTGACAACGGCATGACGATGGGGATGATCACCCGCATGCCTTTCCAGAGAATCCTTCTTGACTTCATGGGTGAGGAGCGCACGTTCTACGAATTGTATGACAACAGAAAAGAGTTCGATCGACTGTTTGACCAACTGGTTGCACATCACCGGAGGGCGTTGGAATTGGGGTGTCAGTCTCCGGCCACCATCGTCGAATGTACCGACAATCTCGATGGCGCGATGACCAACCCGCAGCTATTCAAGGAGTTTTCCCTCTCCCTCATGCAGGAAACCGCCGAAGTGATACACGCCGCGGGAAAGTATTTCGCGAGCCACCTCGACGGCGATATGTCGCTTCTTGTTGATCTCATTCCGGAAACGGGGCTTGATGTTGCCGAGTCGTTCTCCCCCTATCCTCTCTCGCAGCTGACCTTCAAGAAGGCGTATGCCGCCTGGAAGAGTAAACCGATTATGTGGGGAATCCTGCCGTCACCGCTTTTCGAGGCGAGGGTGGACGTCGAAACCTTTAGGGCGGAAATTGGTGACATGCTTGATACAATAGACAAGGACCATCCTGCTATCCTGGGGGTGGCGGATCAGGCGGTGAGCTTGAGCCTTATGGAGCGCGTGCTCGAGGTCGACTCGATGATAGATGCGCACGCCGCTTCGCAGGGCGCTCCGCACGGCGCGGGATGACCTGAAAATGGCGGAGCCGCTCAACGAGTATCTCGAGTTTGCCACAAGCTTGAGCAAGGAAGCCGGAAGAGTCACTCTCGAGTATTTTGGGAAAGAGATCGATATCGAAAGAAAGGAAGACGAGAGTCCGGTAACCGTCGCAGACCGCGAAACCGAGCTTTTTATCCGAAAGGCGATACAAGAAAAGTATCCCGATCACGGCATCCTTGGAGAGGAGTTTGGAGAGGCCAATGCCGGCTCCTCCTATATGTGGGTACTGGATCCTATAGACGGTACCAAATCATTCATTCATGGTATCCCCCTCTATACGGTACTCATAGCGCTTTTGATCGACGGTGAGCCGGTGGTGGGGGTGATACACAACCCGCCGTTGCGCGAAACCGCCGCTGCGGCGGCAGGATTGGGATGTACTTTCAACGGCCAACGCTGCACGGTGAGCGCTCGCGCGGAAATGAGCGAGGCAAGGGTGCAGGTCACAGATCCGGCTGATCTCATGCAGCGATATCCGCGGTTTGCCGGGCGTCTCTTCGAAAGCGTCAAATTCAGCAGGACCTGGGGAGACGGGTACGGATATCTTCTCGTGGCGTCCGGCAGGGCGGAAATCATGATCGATCCGGTGCTCCACCCGTGGGATGTTGCACCCCTCAAAGTCGTGGTGAGCGAGGCGGGGGGACTGTTGAGTGATTTTGCAGGCAGGTCACCAAAACTTGCAGAAAGCGCCATTGCTTCCAATGAGGCTCTCCACAGCCGGGTCCTGCAGATGCTCGAATAGCAAGACCGGCGCCGAATAGCCGGCGCACCGAACACGGTCCCGATCAGGCGCCGCGAGTGTCATGGTGATGCTTGATACCCTAAAGGTGACCGGGTATCATGAAACCTCAGACCGGCCGTGTAGCCGGCGGCCGTGCAGTTCCGGGCGCAATTGACGGCCGATAAGAAAACTCATCCTGGCGGTGCAAATATGGCTTCAATGAATCAGTTTCCGAGTGTGAAAGAGCTTCTCAAGACAATGGTGTCTTATGACACGGTAAACTCGGGCATCTCGGGGAGATTGAAGCCTGAAGAACCCCTGGTGGAGTTTCTCCAGAAACTGGCCGAATCCGCCGGTTTTGAGACGCGGAGATTGGCCGTGCCGGATCAGTCTGACGAATTGCTTATTCTGTATCGATGTGCCGAAGAGCTCCCCTGGGTGCTCTTTGACAGCCATATCGATACCGTCTCCTTAGACGGCATGACCGTCGAACCGTTGGGAGGGATTGAAAAGGACGGCCGGATCTGGGGGAGGGGTTCATGCGATACAAAAGGCTCGGGCGCCGCCATGTTCAGGGCGTTGCGGGAGTATTCGGAAGGGGAAGGCCAGAACAACAACATCGCCCTCCTGTACTCGGTGGACGAGGAACGGGGGATGACCGGTATACAGACCTTTGCCAATACACACTACGCGAACATAGGTTTTGACGTGAAAGGAGTGATTGTCGGTGAACCAACTCAGCTCAAGCCGGTTGTCGCTCACAACGGACTTGTCCGATACACCGTACAGACCCACGGCATAGCGGCGCATTCAGCAAACCCGAGTCTCGGGAAATCCGCGATCAGCGACATGGCGAGGCTCGTCATATTCCTCGAAGAGGAGTTTATTCCGACCTGTCTCAGCACCCATCCGCTCACAGGCAAGGCCCAGTGCAGTATCAATGTAATCCGGGGTGGTACCGCTGCAAACATCATACCGGACAAATGTGAGATACAGATCGACAGACGGGTTGTCCCGGGAGAAAGCCAGAGCGAGGCGGTCCATGGAATCGATGGAGCCATGAGTGAGTTTCAGAAACGTTTTCCTGAAAGCAAAGTTACCTGGCAGCAATCGGTCGATACGCCTGCTCTCAACGATGCGGTAAAAACGGGTTTTGCCGACAACGTACTCCACATCCTCTCGAGCTTGGGTCTCCCGGGCGAGGGCACCGGGGCAACGTACGGCACCCATGCCGGAGACCTGCAGGCCGCCGGGTTCGCGGCGGTGGTACTTGGTCCCGGAGATATCGCTCAGGCGCACACAAAGGATGAGTGGATAGATACCACGGAGCTCGAGCGCAGCGTTGAGGTGTACAAACAGCTGATGGCAGGTCTGTAAGCGAAAAACCTATTGCAGGTCGACGCTTTCGAGCACTTCTCCCTCAATGCTTATTACTCTGTACCGTATGGGTATCCGTTTTTTCGCTGCGGCATTCGCCTCCGCGGCCGCCTGCTGAACCAATTTGAGAAGCCCACCGCAGCAGGGGACCTGCATCATCAGGACCTCGATAGATCTTACTCCTGTGTTTTCGATGATGGCTGTGAGCTTTTGCAGGTATACATCAAGTCCTGAATCGAGCTTTGGACACGCGATGGCCAGCGCTTTGCCTTTCAGATACCGATTGTGGAAATCACCAACGGCATAGCCGACACAATCGGCACAGAGCACGAAATCCCGATCTTTCAGCCAGGGCGCACCTGCGGGAATGAGATGGAGCTGCACCGGCCACTGGGTGAGTTCTGATCGCACTACAGGCGCGTCACGGAGGCTGTCCGCTTCATCTTCAGGTCCCGTTTTGTTCGCTGTCTCCGCGGACCGGAGTGCCCGGAACCGGCTTCCGGGACAGCCGAACGAGATTTCTACCGGCCTTGCGTCTGATTCCGCCGAAGCCTTATGATCCTCCGTTGCCGCCGGGACCGCCATGCCCTGCTCTTCCAAAAACGCCCTCGCTTCATCGGCAAGCTCGGTTTCTCCGTGCTCCTCGAGATGCCGCAGGTGCGCGGCGATAGTAGCTTCGCCTTGCCTTACGATGTTTTGCATTACCTTCCGCTCATCATACGGCTCTGCCTCGCGTTTCTCCACGGTGATTGCACCTTCGGGGCAGTACCCGATACAGGCGCCCAACCCGTCACAGAAGAGGTCACTCAAAAGCCGCGCCTTTCCGTCTATTACCTGAAGCGCACCTTCGGGGCAGTTCGGTATACAAAGACCGCAGCCGTTGCACTTCTCTTCATCGATATGAATGATTTCACGAATCATAGTTTCTCCTTGCGTAGTGAATAGTACCTCCGTCCCGGCTTCCAATCCTTGACTCAGGTCAATCTGGCGCGCATTACGGTGCACGAATTACGGCACACGAATTGCAGCGCGCAAATCGATTGATTACATTGAAGGGGCCATGAACCTGCAAGCTGCTCTGTCAGAAGCTGATTTTTTCAAGAATCTGCCTGCGGCCAGTCTCGAACAGCTGGCGCAGATCTGTATGACAAAAGAGGTAAAAAAGCGTGAAACAATCTTCCTTGAAGGAAGCAGGGGCGGTCTTTTTTACCAGCTTGTCTCCGGTAAAGTACAGCTGTACAGGCTGAGCGAGCAGGGAAGGGAGGTCGCCATCAAAGTGGTGCAACCCGGCGAGGTGTTCGGGGAGGTGGTACTCTTTGAACGCGACCGGTACCCGGTATGCGCCTCCGCGCTTACCGATTGCGAGCTCATCGCGATTCCTTCCATCGAGTTTGCATGCCTGCTCGAGAATCAGGAGTTTAGAAATGACTTCATCTCCATGCTCATGAAAAAGCAGCGGTACCTCACCGACAGGATCATGTATCTCACTTCGAGTGACGCCGAGAATCGTTTCTTCAGTTTCCTGATCGAACATTACGGTGTTTCTGAGGAATACGAGATTGGTATGTCCAAGAGAGACATCTCAACTGCGATTGGGGTGACACCGGAGACGCTTTCCAGGTTGCTCAACAGGCTTACGCAGGCAAAGATCATCGACTGGAGCGGCAAGCGGCTCAAGGTCGATGCAGCTCATGTCTCGAGCTTTGAGCAATCGGGCAGGTAGGGCGCCTTGAGGGGCAACGAGTTATTCATCATTTCGATTCTGTCGCGTTCGCTCTTGTTGATTTCTCCGATGTATGTCTCCATGACATTTCGCATGACAGGATCCTGGAACTTGTGGAGGCTGTAATTAGCAACCGCAAAGAAGCCCCGTCTGAGCTTGTGCGGCGAGCCGGCTCCCGGATCAAACCGCTGTGCGCCGTTTTTTATTGCCCATTCGATCGGCGAATAATAGCACGCGTCAAAGTGGAGCGAGTCCACCCAGTGAGAGGCGCCCCAGTATCGACCTATGATGGTTTCTCCCTTTGTCAAGAGAAAGGACATACCCATGGGCTTTTTGTCATCCTTTTCAAACGCCGCCATAATAAGGAGTCTTTCGGTGAAACCGGGATAGAGGCCTTCAAAAAAACGCCGGTTCAAGAACTTTGCGGCCCAGGGACCAAACTGGTCATTCGTATTCTTATAGTATCTGTAGACGATGGGAAAGAAACTCTCAGGGATGGCGTCACCGGTAAATGCCTTGATCTCGATTCCATGATCCCGCACCGTTGCCCGTTCTCTCCGTATGTTTCTCCGCTGGTTCTTGTTGAATGAAGCTAAGTAATCGTCAAATGATTCAAATCCCTGATTCCGCCACTCGTAACTCTGATGGAGCCAGGCAACGTAGCCGCGGGAAAGGATCCTCTCCTTCCAGCCGTTATCGACAAAGAGAAAACTGCAGCCGGAGAGGTTGTTTTCATCGCAGAAATGATCTATTGCCTGGAGCATGAGGTCGGTGAGGCCTTCTTCATCCTCCTGCGGATCTATAAGAAAACGGTATCCTACCGCAGGCGTTGCGGGACTCATCCCGATGAGCTTGGGGTAGTACGATGTTTTCAGCTGATGTGCGACATCCGCCCACATGTAGTCCCAGACAAACTCCCCCTGGCTGTGGCCTTTCACGTACAGCGGCGCCGCGGCGATAAGCCTGCCGTCCGATCGTATGGTCATGTGACACGGAAGCCAGCCCGTCTCCGGTGTCATACTCCCGGAAACCTCAAACTGGCGCAGCCACTCCCATTCGAGCAACGGGGTGTCCAGGCGCCGGGCGAGTGAATCCCACTCTTCCCGGGATATCGATTCTATGCTCTGTGTCCACTCGATAACGTATGCCACGTTGATTTTGAATATCCTAACGGCAGCGGCCGGGGTCAAGTTCTACTGAAGCTACATCCTCTGTTTTTTCCCGAGTTGAGAGAGGAGGGTCTCTATGGCCCGGGCGGGGGGATACTCCTTGTTCAGTACTTCATATACGCCCTGGCACACCGGGAGCGAGAGGCCGAAGTTTGCCGCGAGGCGATACACGAATCTGGTAGCGACCACGCCTTCAGGGAAGTATCCGATATCGTCCAGTCTCGAGATAACATCGTCGATACCCGAAAAATCCTTCAGGATATTCTTTGTGACTATTTCCCCTCCAAACCGCCTGTTTCTTCCATAGCGGCTGCGGCAGGTAACATCGAGATCTCCGACTCCGGCTATGGAGGTAAACGTTTCAGGATGAGAGGCTCCCATCGCAGTGCCGAGAGTCTGTATCTCGTTCAGACCCGCGGCAAAAAGCAGTGACTCGGTATTGTCTCCGATGTGTTCCGATGCATTGGCAAGTGCATCCATAATACCAAAAGCGATCGCAATCACGTTTTTCATTGCCGCGCTTATCTGTACTCCACGGATATCGAGGGAGGGAAATACGATCAGCTGTTCGTTCGCAAGCAACTCCCTGAATCGGATGGCGTTTTTACCGTTCTTAGACGCCGATATAAGCCCGGTAAGTTTGCTCCGGGCAACCTCTTCAGCATGACTCGGCCCCGCTAAGTAGACCGTCTGTCCCTTGTATATTCCGGGCAGATAGTCCTCAATAGCATCGGTGATCAACCTGATATTTCCTTGTGTTTCCACAAAACACTTCGAGAGCACGCCGATATAGCTGTTCCCCTCTATAAGGCGTTCGGAAGCGAGGATGCTTCGTACCGCTCCTATCACGAACGGTGAAGGAACCGCGATAATGATGAAATCCTTATCTGAAGCCGCCTCAAGGATGTCCCCGGTAGCGCGGAAGCTCTCCGGTAGACCTACACCCGGCAAGTATCTCTCGTTTGTGTGGTTTGTATTGATGTCCCGGGCAACATCCGCTTCATAGCTCCAGGCCTGCACGAGCTTTCCATTTTCGGCAAGGGTCTTTCCTACCGTGGTACCCCATGCCCCTGTGCCAATGATACCCACCTTCGTATTATCCATCGATTCTCCCGCTTCAGATATTCCGGCCGCCGCCGCCCAATACTGTAGAACGATAGTTTGCTGCGTGTAAACTCGCCAGGCGCTTTGGCGCTTCGTTACGCGCGCGGCTATTCGTGTCTGCTGAGGGCGTCACGATAGAAGGCCCGAACCTCAGCGCGAGAGTATACGTAGCTGGTGTTGCATTTTCTGCAGGTGAGCACCGTCCTTTCCTTCCGGTCCTCCGCAATTTCGCCAAGGTCTTTCAGAGGAAGTTGCCTGAGGTATTCCCCAAACTTTTTCCGGTTGCAGTGACACATGAACGCAACTCTGCGTTGTTCGAGAATGTGGGGTGCGAATTTCGCAAACTCGGCAATAAGCAGGCCTTCGGCGGTGCGCTTTTCTGCAAAGGCCTCGCCGATCGACGGGAGGTTTCCTATCGTCTCTTCAATCCTGGCAAGTCCGGCATCATCGGCACCGGGAAGCGCCTGCACAACAAGTCCCCCCGCTCCTATTACTTTTCCTTTCCTGTCAAACTTGACGCTCAGATCAAAGGTGCTCGGAAGCTGTTCAGACACCGTGCAATAATAGGCAAGATCCCGCGCGATACTCCCGTAGTGAAGCTCAACCTGGCCCGAGTAGGGATGTTTTGCCTTTTCGAGGAAGCGGGTTACGGTCATGCGCCCATCCACGATATACGGTTGCAGATCAAAGCTTTCCGGTGGCTCTGAAATGGGTATCGGCTTCTGAAAGAGGAAACCCC
>CAZHXC010000073.1:0-1511 GCA_964536145.1 uncultured Spirochaetales bacterium
GCGTGTCGATCTTCAGGCGGTTGTTCGTACCCTCGAGGGAAACGACATATACGGTGGTATGGTGGTCCCAGGTGCCCGGATAGCGCTCCCAGACGCCGAGCCGCCAAGGGCTGCGGGGGGAGCCGGCGGAGAGACCGGGTTAGCAGAAGCCGGCGGCGCCGACGGAGCTACGGCAGGAGCCGGGGCAACGGGGACTGAAGGCACCGTAGCCCCGGGGCAAAGCGGTGCCGGCAGCGCCCGGAAAACGGGAGAGGTCCCGCGGGCGGTGACGGAATATCTCGAATCGCTGCGTTTCCTTGTATATTTCGATACCGATGCGGAGGTAGATCCCTTTCTCATGAAAGCGGCGGTGAGCATTGCCAACCGCTATCTGGCCGAAAACGGCATACAGCTTGTGGATCTTGATACAGTTGAAAGCGTGAAGCGGGATCAGGAGCTTGCGTACGAAGCGCAGACCGGAGAAGCCGTGAGCCTGATCCAGTGGATTGCCCTCAAGCTGAACGCCGATATCTATGTCGAAATCGACGCGGAAACAACGGCGGAAACCCGGGACGGCAGATACTACGGCCAGGCGAATATCACGTTGAAGTTTTTTGATTCATCAACCGCAGCGCTTCTCGCGTCGGTACCGTACCGCAGCCCCAGGACTTTCAGCTCATCTTCCGAGCTCGACGCCTTGAACAACGCAATCCAGTCATCGGTATACCAGGCGATGCCGGCGGCCCTCGACCAGGTTTATACCCGGGTTGAAACCATTGTGGCCGAGGGGATTCCCTACGAGCTCATCATATTGCGGCCTCCGGACTCCCGGCTGATGCGTGATTTCATGAGGGAACTGGAGCTCCGTGCTGAAAAGGTCCAGCTGGTGAGTCAGAGCCGGGAGGAAGCGCGATACCGGGTGTACCTGTTGGGCACCGTCGGTGAGCTCCAGGACATTGTATTTTCCATAAGCGATTCGATACCGGTCCTGAGAAATCTGGAGCTTGTCTACCTGAGAGGAAAATCGATCACTTTCGAGAGCGGATTATGAGAGCTTGCAGGGAGCTTCTCTGCTCTATCGTGGTAGTGGCCGCCTTTTTCCCCGTGGGCTGCGCGACGTTTTCCAACCGGCCCCCGGACTGGGTCAATGAACCGCCCCGGGAGACCCCGGCCGAGGTCTTCTTTACCGGCAGCGGCTCAGACCCTTCCGGTAACAGCGCTCGCGCAGAAGAGGCGGCCCAAAACTCGCTCCTATCTTCAGTAACACGTTATCTTGGTGTCAGAATATCCTCGGAATCCACCGTTGAGGCGAGGGCGACGCTGACGACCTATGAAGCCGAGATCACCGAGCTGATACGCGAGGAGTCCGCCGCCTATGTTTCGGACCTGAGGATTGTGGACAAGCATGTAGAGACCAACCGGGACGGGACCGTGATTGTCCACCTGCTCGGTAGCTATGACCGGTCGGCCCTTGTCGCGGAGAAAGAGAGGCTCGCCGTCCTCTTTGCCGAACGTATCGAAGCGGTGGCGGG
>CAZHXC010000073.1:1521-9692 GCA_964536145.1 uncultured Spirochaetales bacterium
GAACGGACGGGCGACGCCTCCGCCGCGGTCGGCGATCTGTATGCGGCGGCTGCAGACTATCTACGGGCCGCGGCGGCGGCAAAAGACTCAAGCATCGATAATGCAGAAGTAGCGTTCGAGCGCACCCTTGCCAAGGCCGTTGACGCCGTGTCAAAGATCTCGGTGCTGAAGATCTCCGCGCCGGAAACCGCCCATGTCGGCAAGCCGATGGACCGGGATTTCAAAGTATCGGCAAGCGGTCCTGCAGGCGGTATTGGCGGGATCCCCTTCGATGTCATCTTCAGCGAACAGAAGAGGGGAGGGCGCGCCGGCCTCTCATCTATCACAATCAAAACCGGCACGGACGGCATCGCGAGTTTCTCCCATCCGGCTCCAACGGTTGCAGGCGAGGGGGTGGTGTTTTTTGCGTTGGATTTCAGCCCCCAACTTCAGCCGTTGAAACGCGCCACCGGCAAACCGGCAGAGATGGTTCGTGCCTTTGAGCGGGTGGTTACGCAAAAGACCGTGGAGTTCCGGTTCCGGGTGTTCTCTGACTCTATGGGATACACTACCGCTGTTTTCGTGGTGGATACGAACCAGGAGGGGCGGGTCATTTCGGAATCCTTGACCGCATCCGGGATATCCGCCGCTCTCGCCGACGGAGGGTTTACCGTTGTACCGTTTGACTGTACCGGCTGCTCCGTGGGCATGGACGCCGCTGAGTTCATACAAACTGTCCGGGATGCACAGATGACTGGAGCGAGACGAGTCGTTTTTGGCTTGGCCGGGATCGACGAAACCTCCACAGACGTCGGGGTGCATATAGTCCGCGTGAAAGCCGGCGCTCAGGTTGTGGACATAGAAACCGGCGCAATCGTATACACCATCGAAGGATCAAGGAGTGCGAGAGGCCGGAGTCTTGAGGCCGCGGTGGCAACGGGTTTTCGCGAGCTTGGAGAGCAGCTCGGGAGAGAGCTCGTCAGTAAACTTCCGTAAGCAGCGGGGTGGGATCGTCGGAGATGATCCCCACAGCGCCAAGCTCGAGCAGCCTTCTTGCTTCATCCATGTCGTTGACGGTCCATGGGATGAGGCGACGGAAGTGACGGAGCGAATCCTCCATGATAGTCCATTCCGGTTTGAGGACAACTGGCGACGAAAACAACCTGGCAAAGAAGTGTTGTATCTTGTGTTCCTTTACCAGTTTCTCAGAGTAGATCAACGCGGTGGGTACCCGCGGTGCGGCAATGCCAATCTCTCGCAAACCCGATGGATAGAATGAGGAAACGATACAGCAGTCGTCCATCTGGTACTCGGATATCACCTTTGACAGGGCGAGCGCCAGTTCGCGGGCGTTTCTCCCCTCTACTTTCATCTCGATGTCGAAATAGGCGTTGTCAGGGGCCGCGTCGAAAACCTCGCTCAAAAGCGGTATTTTCTCTCCATTGCCGGCGTCATAGCTTTTCAGGGTTTCCAAATCGGTCTCTTCGACATACCCTTCTTCACCGGTTGTTCGTTTGAGCGAGCTGTCGTGTATAACCACAATCTGATCATCCGCGGTGAGCCGCACATCGAGCTCCACCCCGGGCACGCCGCTCTCCCAGGCCAGCTTGAAGGCACTCAACGTGTTTTCCGGTGCCTTTGTGGAAAGCCCCCTGTGGGCGAACAGAAGCGGTTGTTTGTACTCGGTGAACATAGCGTAGCTCATTCGCCTTTCTCCTCTCTTTCTATTTGTTCTTTGAGCCGTCTCAAGGCGTCGTTAGCCTCTTCGTTGCGAAACTTCTCGGCAAGCTCATCAGGCTTGTGCACGTCGTCGAGCTCGAGCATGGCGACGAGCTGATCGGTATCTACTTCGAGCTCCGGCTCGTTGAGGATTAACTTGAGCTGACCTTTGAGCCTGATCACCCCGCCGTTGAGCTCAGCCTCTTCCGTCTTGATCTTGTCGAGATAGCTCTCTATTTCGGTCAGACGCGTCGTAGCGCTTTCCAAGAGATCATCTCTTCCGTGCTGCCTGGCAAGATCGACCCGCTTGGACCAGAGCTCTTTCTCGTTTTCAAGCTCTTCCCGTTTTTTCCGTGTTTCGTTTAGCGCGGTGATCGCCGCGAGGACGTATTCTCTCGCGGTCTTTGCATCTAACCCGGTAATATCGTAGGTATCCATCGCTACGATGATAGATGATACCGTTGTTGATATCAACACTGCAAAATTGTATCTTCTCTTGTTGTGTTCGAACACATGTATGACGCCGATGATCCAATAGCGGCGCTTGCCACACCCTGGGGGACGAGCGCTCTTGCGATTATACGTGGAAGTGGTAACGGATCACTCGAAAGGCTCGGAAGGCTCTTCGCACCCGCTGAAAAGATACGGGAAGCCCGAGGGGGTACTTTTGTGCACGGTACCATGCGGGACCCGGACTCGCTCGAAGAGGTTGATGAGGTGGTCGTGCTGGTCTTTCGGGCGCCGGTGAGCTATACCGGTGAAGATGGTTTTGACATAAGCTGTCATGGCAGCCTGCCGGGGATTGCGGCCATACTCGAGCTGTTGAGGAAGACCGGATTCAGAGATGCGGGTCCGGGCGAGTTTACTCTGCGTGGTTTTTTGAACGGAAAGATGGATCTGACGAGGGCGGAAGCGGTTCGTGAGATAGTGGAATCCAAATCGAAGAAAGCTCACATGCTGGCGATGTCGAGGCTTTCCGGCGCCATAGAGCGGCGTATAAACGGCATTCGGAATATGCTTCTCGAAACCGCTGCCAGGATCGAGCTTCTTCTCGATTATCCTGAGGATGAAGTCGAAGAAGTGGGTGTGATCGATTCCGGGCCGGTTGAGCGTGCCATTGGCCGGCTACAGAAGCTCATTGCCACATTCAGGACGGGCAGGCTCTACCAGGAAGGGGTGAGGGTGGCTATTTGCGGACGAACCAACGCCGGCAAGTCTTCGCTGTTCAACCTGTTCCTCAAGGAGGACCGGTCGATCGTATCCGGAATCCATGGCACCACACGTGACTATATCGAATCATGGATCAACATTGGCGGAATTCCGGTTCGGCTCTTCGACACCGCGGGCTTGAGAGAGGTGGCCGATGAAGTGGAAGCCGAAGGAATCAGACGGACCACAGAAGTCATCGACAACGCTGACCTGATTCTCTATCTCGTTGATGCCGGAGAAGGCGTTTCTGATGAGGATCTCGATTTTCTAAACAGTGACGGGATACCGGAGCGATGCATACGCGTGTGGAGCAAATCCGATATAGCGGCAAACGGGGTTCCGCCTGGATACACCGCACTCAGCGCGGTGACCGGGGAGGGTTTCGAGGCCCTCGAGGCTTCTGTCTGCTATTTCTTTGCCGCGGGTGCTTATGCGGGGGATGATGCGGTAATTGATTCTCAGAGACAGAAGGATTGTCTCGAGGCGGCGTTGGAGTCGCTGAGGCATGTAGAGGAAGGGCTCGAGAACGATGTTTCGCTTGATGCGGTGGCATCTGACCTGCAAGGGGCGCTTACCGCATTCGGAGAGCTATCCGGCGAGATAACCGCGGCGGATGTGCTCGAGTTGATGTTTTCAAAGTTCTGTGTCGGGAAATAGTTGTAATGGATTATGATGCTGTTGTTGTCGGAGGGGGGCATGCGGGAATCGAAGCTTCTCTTGCCCTCGCCAGGCTGGACTTTTCTACACTTCTCGTGACCCAGTCTATCGACACCATCGGGCGTCTCTCGTGCAATCCTGCCGTCGGCGGGCTCTCAAAGGGCAATATCGTCAGAGAAATCGACGCCTTAGGCGGTGAGATGGCAAAACTTATCGATGCTTCGATGATACAGTTCAGGATTCTCAACCGCAGCCGCGGACCGGCGGTGCAGGCGCCCCGCGCCCAGGCGGACAAGGAGCTTTACGCCGCGCTTGCCAGGCAGACGCTGCAGAACCGGAAAGGCCTCGAGCTGTTTCAGGACACGGTGGTAGACTTCATCCTCGATGCCGCCGGAAAAAAGATAGAAGGCATACGTACCGAACGCGGAAGGGAGGTCGGCTGCAGGAGCGTTGTACTCACAACCGGAACCTTTATGGAAGGCAGGATCTTCATCGGCGAGTATTCCACCTCCTCAGGGCGTCTCGGCGAACCCGCGGCGGTTGGCTTGGGAGAGGCGTTACGGAGACGTGGTTTCAAGGTAGCGAGACTCAAAACCGGAACGCCGGCACGGGTGGCCGCTGAATCGGTGAACTTTGACAAAATGGAACGACAGTCGGGGGATGAAGAGATGCTTCCCTTTTCGTTTTCGAATACATCTGTCGAGCGGCCGTCGGTCCCGTGCCATATCACCTACACCAATCCGAAGACCCATGCCATTATAAGAGAGAGCATGGATCGCTCCCCCCTCTACTCGGGCAAAATCGTCGGTAAGGGGCCGCGGTACTGCCCGTCAATTGAAGACAAAGTTGTCAAGTTCCCGCACAGAGACCGGCACCACATATTCGTTGAGCCCGAGGGTCTTGGTACCAATGAGATGTATCTGAATGGTATCTCCTCTTCGCTCCCTGAGGAGGTGCAGGAACGTTTTCTCAAGACGGTATCCGGGCTCGAACAGGTGCAGGTAGTAAGACCGGGGTACGCTGTGGAGTACGACTTCATCGACCCGATGCAGCTTACCCCGGATTTACAGACAAAGGCCGTTGCAGGTCTCTTTGTGGCCGGCCAGACCAACGGCACCTCGGGATACGAGGAGGCCGGATGCCAGGGGCTGATGGCGGGGATAAACGCCGCAAGGTATTTGCAAAACATCGAACCGATCATCCTCACGCGTGCGGAAGCCTACACCGGTGTGCTTATCGACGATCTGGTTACTCTCGGGACAGAGGAGCCATACCGCATGTTTACCTCACGTGCGGAGTACAGGATGATTCTCCGTCACGATTCTGCGGACCTGCGGCTTATGGAGAAGGGCTACAAAGCCGGGCTACAGAGTGATGCCGTCATGGAGGCTCTCGAGAGGCGGCGTGAGGGGATCGATGAGATCAAAGAGCTGTTGAAAAGCAGGAGATTTGGTGAGACCGATCTTGACAGCCGCCGGGGGCTTTCGGGCCACATCGGCAAGACGTTGTACCAGATGCTGAAATCTCCGGAGATCCATATGAGTGATATTGCGGGGCTCGAACCGCGGCTCGACAAACCCGCGGCGTGGCTGCACACAGCCGAGCTCGATGTGAAATACGAAGGGTATATCGAGAGACAGGACAGGCAGATAAAGAAGTTCGAAAAGCTCGAGAAAATGCGTATAGCGCCCGATTTCAGTTTTACAGCGGTTGAAGGGTTGTCCAGGGAATCGGTGGAGAAACTCGAGGCGGTCAGACCCGCCTCTGTGGGGCAGGCATCGAGAATAGCCGGGGTGAGAACCGCCGATATCGCACTTCTTATGGTTGCACTTTCGAGAAGAGGTGAGGCGAAAAGGCGGTGAATGGACTGCTGGAGGAAGGCCTCGAAAAGCTCCCCGTCACCGTGGACGATACGCAGTTTGAGCGGATAGGGCGCTATGTCCGGGAGCTCGAGCGGTGGAACAGCCGGATGAACCTGGTGAAGGCTACAGGGGACACGCTCATCGTGCGGCACATCCTCGACTGCGTAGCGGGTGTGCCGGTGATCGGTGAGCTGCCGGGCCGGAGCGTGCTGGACGCCGGGAGCGGTGCAGGCCTGCCGGGGATTCTTCTGGCTGTCTTTTTTGAGAACCGCAGGATAACCCTCCTCGAGAGATCGGCAAAGCGGGTCTCCTTTTTGAAGAACGCGGTGGCCGTTCTCGAGCTCAACAACTGTACCGT
The DNA here is from genome assembly GCA_964536145.1 of uncultured Spirochaetales bacterium. Lineage (GTDB taxonomy): Bacteria > Spirochaetota > Spirochaetia > ARS1246 > ARS1246 > JAFGHN01. Next base: position 7,306 of record CAZHXC010000073.1, read on the forward strand.
GCACGAGGGAGAGTTGGAGCGGGAGGGTGGGAGCTATGATCTTGTTTGCTGCAGGGCTTTCCGCCCTCTCGCTGTGGCTTTCTCAGGACTTGCGGCGCGGCTTGCCCCGGGTGGTTCCATCGTCCTGTATAAGGGAAAGAAAACCGCGGTGATCGAAGAGACGCGCGCGGTCAGTGATGCGGCAGCCGGATACGAGACGCGCATCGTCGAAGTTCACGTGCCGTTTCTTACAGAAGAGAGACATCTCCTCCTGTATCGAGATACCAGTCGATAATTTTTCTCGAGATCGGGCCCTTATCAGGCACTTTCGGCATCGTGTCCTTGCTGAACCATCCGGCGTCTTCGAGCTCGTCTTCCAATGTCAATTCACCGGACGCATACTCTGCAACAAAACCAACCATCAGCGAATCAGGGAAAGGCCAGCACTGGCTCGAGAAGTACCGGATGTTCTTTACCGTGAGTCCCGTTTCTTCGAGTATTTCACGGTGCACGGTGCCTTCGAGACTCTCACCGGGTTCTACAAATCCGGCGATCAGGCTGTACATCTGAGAGGAGGGGAAGCGCCTGTTATGGGCGAGGAGGATCTTTCCCTCTTTGAGCACCGCCACGATGACCGCCGGCGACATCCGCGGATATGCAACATAACCGCATTGTGGACAGCTTGCACACCATTCGTTCTCACGTGGTTCGGTTTTGGCGCCGCAACGCCCGCAATACCTGGTATTAACCGCCCAATCTTTGACTAATACCGCCGTGCTCAACGGCGAACGGTACTCTTCTTTGCAGTTGAAAAATATCGGCCGCAGTTGTGAGAAGTGGTAGCCGGAAGGTACGCTGTCGGTTTTTGCAATTGCGGTATAGCAGGAGGTAGCGCCGAGCGAACCGATGAAAATTTCGACTTCAAGGCTCTCGATCAAACCGGCCAAATCAGCGCGGGTCGGTACGTGAAGCGTCCCCCCTCTGTCCTGAACGAGCATTTCCTTGCCGAAAAAGATGAAGAAGAGATCAGTCTCAGCCGGTTCTTTCTTTGTGGTTATCTCTGGAATAAAGTTTTCAGTTTGCATGGCTTGATTAGTCTGCGTACCATAATATAAAGGGCGGAGAGTTGCAACCGCGCCGCCGACGTATGCCAAAGGCATTATTGACACCTGAAAATCTATAGTGCTATCGTCAATTTCATTATGTCCTTCTTTTTACGGCTTTCCACATCGGCGCAAAAGCGCAAAACTCTTCTGTGCGTTGGCTTGGACCCGAGGGTGCAGGATGAAGAAAACCCGCGCGGGGCTATTGTCGAGTCAAACAGAAGAATAATCGAGACAACGCTGCCGTACGCGGCGGCGTACAAACCGAATATCGCGTTTTACGAGTGTTACGGATCTGCCGGGCTTGATGCTCTTTCTGAGACCCTCGATATGATCCCTGATGACGTTCCCGTCATTCTCGACGCCAAACGGAGCGATATTGGTGCTACGGCTGCCGCCTATGCGAAAGGAATTTTCGAGTACTTTGGCGCGGATGCGGTGACCCTCAACGCCTACATGGGGCGTGATTCCATCGATCCTTTTCTTGCCTATCCCGACAAAGGCCTCTTCCTCATCTGTAAGACATCCAATCCGGGATCCGGAGATTTTCAGACGTTGACGGTCTGTGAGGAGGGGGACGCTGAAAAACCCGGCCAACCACTCTATCTCGAACTCGCCGCCACCGTCTGCAGCTGGTCCGATGCTATTGGTCTCGTTGTGGGCGGAAACGAGGTTGAAACGCTAGCGCGGATACGAACGGTACTGCCGGATGTGTGGCTTCTCGCGCCCGGAATCGGTTTTCAAGGCGGAAATATCGAGGAGGCGGTGGCGGCGGGCATCAGAACCGACGGACTGGGCATCCTTCCCCACGTAAGCAGATCGATAGCAAACGCGGCCGATCCGGGAACGGTGGCAAGAAAGCTGCGCGATGACCTCAACCGGGCGCGGGAAAAGGCGCTCGAGGGAGAGACCGGGCGGAGATCCGCGACGTCCGCCGACGGCGAAGTCTCCAGCGAAAGCAAAGAGGCGCCTGCTCGCAAACGCACGGAAGACCCGGGGTTGAAACAGAAACTGCTCAACGGGTTGCTCGATGTCGGATGCTTCAGGGTGGGTGAGTTTGTGCTCAAGTCCGGTGCGGTAAGCCCGTTCTATATCGATTTGAGAAGAATCGGATCGGACCCGGAGCTGTTGAAACTGGCCGCAAAGGCATATGCCGTTATGGCTGAAAATCTCAGGTTTGACAGGATTGCCGGGATACCCGTCGCGGGAGTTCCGCTTGCAACCGCGTTGTGCCTCGAGGTGAACAAGCCGCTTGTCATACCGCGGCCGGAAAAAAAAGGCCATGGGACCGGTAACGCCGTAGAG
>CAZHXC010000074.1:0-9681 GCA_964536145.1 uncultured Spirochaetales bacterium
GGCGAGCCCGTGGACAAAACCGCCTCAACCGTTGTGGCGGAACCGGCCTCGTCAATCAACCCCGCGGCCCCGGCTGCGGCTACAGCCGCTGCGGCAACACCAGACGGAACGAGAGCAGATGCCGGTACCTCAAGCGCCACCGCAGCGGGCGCTACAACAAGCGGCGAAATGGCGCCAGATGCCGGTACCTCAAGCGCCACCGCAACGGGCACTGCAACAAGCGGCGGAATAGCGGAAATCGCCGCGATTGAATCCGAAACGGTAACAATCTCGCTTGACGGCAGGGGGTGGATCTACACTCCTGCGGACATCAGTGAAAAGGAGGTGTCGCTACTGAAGAGAACGATAACCCGGGAGAGTACGATCTTTGAGTTTTACCCCGCCGCCGCAGGAGAATACGCCTTGCGTTTTCAATTTCAGGACAACAGCACTGGGTCAACAACCATCGAGCAAATAATGCTCAAAGTGTATGGAGACCCGGATCCTGAGGCGATCGGCGGCGAAAGCATCGCCAATCTGGTAGAAAAATCGGCGGATAAATCGGCGGAAAAATCCACCGGTCAACCGGAGACTATGCAGACGACCGCCCGGGCCGCTGTTCCGCAGAATCTCTCGCAAGCTCTTGAAAATCCGCAGGCTGCTGCATCGGTTCTCTCAAGGATCCTTTCGGGTGCGGGAGCTTCGGATAGCGATAGACAGATGCTCGATCGTATTGCGCGGTTGTACAAGGATACCGGGAAGACGAACGAATATGCGATGTGTCTTGAGAGGTATCTCGAGTTGTTTCCATACAACAGCGGTAACGATTACAGGTATTTTGAGCTTGGCAGATTGTATGAGACTGAAGAGCTCAGGAACGAAAAAAAAGCCAGAGAAAGCTATGCCGCGGTTGTAAAACGATACCCCGCAAGCCTTTATTACCTTGACGCTGCCGCGCGTGTCCGTTATCTCGACCGTCATTTCTTCGATCTTCGTTGACTTAGCGGTAGTAAATCTGTATTAATTTAGGTAAATCAGCCTCCGGGAGAATCAATTGCTTGAACGAATATCCGACAAGCTTGCGGGAGTAGTACGGCAGCTGTCCGGGAAATCCCAGATTTCCGAAAAGAACATACAGGACACCGTGAACGAGATTAAGATCGCGCTGCTCGAGGCGGACGTTAATCTACGGGTTGTCAGGCGTTTTGTTAACCATACCATCGAAGAAGCACGGGGCGAAGGCGTTCTCAAGTCTGTCACACCCGGTCAGCAGTTTGTGAAAATTATCCATGACAGGATGGTCGGCCTCTTAGGAGATTCCCGGCAGGAGCTCAAGCTCAAAGGCCCGGATGCCCTGTCAACGATACTCTTTATGGGGCTACAGGGGTCGGGTAAGACAACCACTGCGGTAAAACTTGCACTCTCTTTGAAAAAACAGGGGAGAAGGCCGCTCCTTGTGGCTGCGGACCTCGTCCGTCCGGCGGCGGTTGAGCAGTTGCGTGTTCTCGGTGAAAGTGCCGGGATCGAAGTTTTTCGTGAGGAAGGCAAAACACCCCAGTCCGTCGTGAAGCACGCAATCGCGTACGCAAAGAAGAACCAGTTCAACACCGCCATCATCGATACATCCGGGAGGCTGCATATCGATGAAAAGATGATGCAGGAAATCCGGGAATTGCAGCAAATCTCCGATCCTTCTGAGAGCCTGCTTGTTGCCGATGCGATGTCCGGTCAACAGGCGGTGGAGGTCGCGGCGGAGTTTGACAAAACGGTAGGAATTACCGGTGTCATCCTGAGCAAGTTTGATTCCGATGCCCGGGGAGGAGCCGCGCTTTCGCTCAAATCGGTCATAGGAAAACCGCTCAAATATATCGGCACCGGTGAGAAACTGGAGGATTTGGAGCCGTTCTATCCGGAGCGAATCGCCTCACGGATACTCGGTATGGGAGATGTTGTTACCCTCGTTGAGAAGGCTCAGGAATCAATAGACGAACAGGAAGCGGAGAAACTACAACACAAAATAGAATCGGCTACCTTTACCCTGGAAGATTATCTCGATCAGTTCTCGCGACTGAAAAAGATGGGGAATTTGCAGTCGATTATCGATATGATTCCCGGTGCAAAGGGAATGGTATCCGAGGATGATATCGATCCCCGCGAGATGAGACGGGAGGAGGCGATTATTCTATCGATGACCCTTGACGAGAGAAGAAATCATCGCATAATAGGACCTTCCCGCAGAAAACGGATTGCAAAAGGAAGCGGTACGGCGGTTTTTGAGGTAAACAGGCTGCTCAAGAAATTCGACAAGATGCGCCTTACCATGAAAAAAGCGACAAAGAATAAGAAATATCAGGCAAAGTTAATGTCACAATTCGGAGCCTAATGGGTATTGAACAGGAGGAATTGAGGTGAGTGTGAAGATCAGGTTGAAGCGGTACGGAACCAAGAAGCGACCGTTTTACAGACTCGTAGTAGTGGATTCAAGGAATCCTCGTGATGGAAGGACTATAGAAGAGGTTGGTTTGTATCACCCGATAGAAGTAGAAGGTAAACAACTCAAAGTGAAAGAGGATCGGGTTCGGGAGTGGATTCAGAAAGGCGCGCGCCCTACAGACACGGTAAGACGTCTCTTGAATAAGAACGAGAGGAAAACAGAAAATCTGTCTCCCGGCGAAGAAGCTTAAGAAGTGGTAAGCGCCACGCCGGCTTTGTCTCATCGCCGGCAAGGAGGGACAAATGGAGAAAGATCTCGTTGAATATATCGCGAAATCGCTTGTAGACGATCCAAGCGGTGTCAATGTAAATGTGATCGAGGGCGAGAAATCGACTATTCTCGAGTTAAGAGTCGCGCAGAATGATATTGGAAAGGTCATTGGCAAACACGGCCGTATAGCAAAGGCGGTGAGAACCATTTTGAGCGCGTCGGCTACGAAAACTGGAAAGAGGGTCGTACTGGAAATACTTGATTGAGCGCTGCAGAGACTCCTGGTTTTCATACAGAGGTGCAGGTTGGGAAGAGAGATGTTGGCTACTGCGAGAATCAAACAGCCCCATGGTGTGAAGGGCTATCTGCGTCTCGAGAGCTTGTCCGGAGAAATACGACACCTGCTCAAATTGAAGACAGTGGTGCTCGAGGGAGAATCGGAAAAAGAGCAGTTTGCCGTAGAAGATAGGGTTGCAAAGGGAAAATTGGTCCTGCTAAAACTCCGGGGGATTGATACTCCGGAGGCGGGGAAACGTTACGCAAACTGGATTGTATGGGTAGATAGAAAAAAGGCGGCAAGTAGAAAGAGAAACGAGTACTACGCCGCTGATTTGACCGGCTGTGATGTAAAAACCAGGAAGGGCAATATCGGGAAGATAAAATCCGTCTGTGACACCGATTCAGGGACATACCTGGAAGTGAGTGATTTTCAGGGGGAAACATACATCCTGCCGTTTTCAAAGGAGTACTTTGGGAAGGTAAATCTGAGAAAGAGAGAAGTCGAGCTGAAGGGTTCCTGGTAGTAAGATGGTCTTGCAGGTGCTGACATTATTCCCTGAAATGGTCCGGCCCTATTTTGAAAGCTCGATTATGAAACGGGCCGTCGAGCGGGGTATTGTACGGTATCAGATAGTAAATATCAGAGATTTTGCCGTCGACAAGCACAAGAGCTGTGATGATGCTCCCTATGGCGGCGGCGCCGGCATGGTCATGAAACCCGAGCCTCTCGCAGGGGCGCTGGATTTTGTCGGGGCCGGCGGCAAAAGGACGATATATCCGACACCGTCCGGTAGGCTGTTCAGTCAGGAATATGCTGAAGAGCTGGCCGGTGAGGCGGAGCTCGTGTTTATTTGCGGCCACTACGAAGGTATTGATCAGAGGATAGTGGACCTGTACGTCGATGATGAAATTACCATCGGAGATTACGTGCTTTCCTCCGGTGAGGTGGCGGCGCTAACAATCATAGACGCGGCATATCGTCTGTTGGAAGGAGTTATCAGCGATGCGTCGCTGAATGAAGAAAGCTTTGTAAACGGGATACTCGAGTATCCCCATTATACAAGGCCTGAGGTTTTTCGGGATATGCGGGTACCCGAGGTGTTGCTTTCCGGACATCATGAGAAGATACGGGTGTGGCGAAAAGAGCGGGGCCTCGAGAAAACGGAGCGTGTACGCCCCGATTTGCTCGCTTAGAATGCTAAAAGGTAAAGGAGCGCATGATGAATGCTTTGAGTATTGTTGAATCTAAACAGATGCATGACGGCATCACGGATTTCAAAGCCGGAGATACGCTGAAGGTTCACTTCAAAATAGTTGAAGGGGCAAACGAACGCGTACAGGTATTTGAAGGTCTCTGTATTGCGAGAAAGAATTCCGGCCTGCGGGCAACGTTTACGGTGAGAAAGATGTCCTATGGTGTCGGTGTAGAGCGGGTGTTCCCGCTTTACTCTCCGAGGATCCAAAGGATCGAAGTTGTCCGGAGAGGTCGTGTAAGACGCGCCAAATTGTACTATGTACGTAACCGCGTTGGAAAAGCGGCAAAAGTCGCAGAGTTGCTTACGAAAAAGAAGCGAGAAACACCGGAATCATAGATGCAAGCAGTATCGTTCAGCATCATCCAGACTCCGGGTAACGTCGGTGCTGAGATCCGGTCTGGCGATACGGTTGCACTCAAAGTGATTCGGCCTCTTGCCGGCGGAAAGTGGCAGGTCAGCTTTGGCGGGAAGCTGCTCGCTATACGCTCCACGGTGAATCTCGTGCCCGGTCAATGGATTCACACGCGTGCTCAAGTGAATGGTCGTAATGTAATTCTCCATCTTCTCTCCATCTCTGATTCCCGGCTGCCGAACAACGGTGGTGCGGTTGTATCCGGTTCCCACCCGGGCGGAGAAAGCGTACTCCTGCAGGCGTTTAGACGGGCCGGGCTTCATGTTGATAATCAGCTCCTTGAAGGGGCAAAAACCGTATTCGACAATGCAAGAAGAAAAACCAGGACAACGGCAAGCGTGATCGCTGCGCTTGCGGAGAAGCACATCTCACCGGAAACAGGATTTGTTGATTACATAACCGGTGTACTCGAAAACCCTGATAATCGAAGACGAAAGAATACGGATCGTGAAGGTGAAGGTAAGGGAAAGCCGTCTTTGTCCGATGTTGAATCGATACGGGAAAAACTGAAGTCTCATATCGAGAGGTCCGCGGGAGAAGACGGCTTGCTGCAGCTATTCAACCACGTAACCGGTGGTGGGGAGAGCTGGGTTCTCATACCGTATGCCATTCGAGAGAGGAACCGCGAGGTGACCGGGGTGATTAGGCTTAGAATAAACCGGGAAGGTCGTATCAGGAGGGTAGGGATAGATGCCTCAACGCAGGATGCTTTATTCACCTGCTCCCTCGATTGGCCGATAGCTGAATCATCACCCGTAAAGGTAGGATGCAGCGACAAAAAGCTTCTGAAGGTTTTTGTCGAGCGAAGCAACGAACTTCCGCAAAAACTGCGTAACCTGGTTTCTATAAGTGACGATAATAGTATTGAAGATGAAGGGCTTGATTTCCTCAACCTTGAGCCTGCGCGATTTCTTGACGGAGTGAATGAGTTTGCCTGAATCAACCGCCGTAGCGTTGAGATACGTAGAAGATTTACCCGCTCCGTTTATTGTTGCAAAAGGCAAACATGAGCTTGCCGAGCGAATTGTACGCATCGCTCGAGAAAACGGTGTAGAGGTTGTAGAAGAACCCGAAGTGACGGAAGGATTGTTTGAGTTTCACGTAGGTTCTTTCATACCGGAAGAGATGTATGAGATAATCGCGCATATACTGGCTCAAGTTCTAAAAGTGCGGAAGTAGCTATGAAGAAGATACCAATAAGCAATCTAAAACCCGGGATGAAGTTCACGAGACCGGTGTACGTAGATGAAGTCAATCTCCTTGTTCCGGAAAAGGTTGAGATCCGCGAAAAGGATCTGGAGAGACTCTCAAAATGGAATATTGACGCCGTTCTCACCGAGGGTTCGGTGATATCACAGGAGTCTCTCCTGAAAGATACTGCCGATAAAATTGAAACGGTTATGGATGAGACGGGGGGCTCCGAGAAGAAACAGCTCTACCGGACCTCCGTTGCCCAACTAGACCGTATATTCAACGAGTTGAAGTTCAATCGAGCGGTCGATAAGAGAGAAATCGAACGAATTGTAGAACGCATTCTTCGATCTACCGTGGAATCACCTGATGAAATGCTTGCCTTCGTTCTCAGGGACGAACGGTCCGAGGCATCCCTCGGTTTGAGTGCGGTGAACACGGCCATACTGTCTATACTGGTGGGAATCACTCTAAAACTTGACCAGCTGAGATTGAAAACCCTTGCTACCGCCGCACTATTGCACGATGCGGGGATGGTGAAGGTTCCAGACGACATCATATCAAAAAGAACAAATCTGAATAATGAAGAACTGAAAAAGATGCGGACACATCCGTTGTACTCGTATCAGATAATCTCAAAAGTGATGGGGTATCCTGAAGAGATAGGTTTGATAGCGGTGCAACATCATGAGAGATGGGATGGAAAAGGATATCCGAGGAAGCTCGGCGAGAAGAAGATTTCGATTGAGGCTCGAATAATTACGGTAGCCGACGCCTTTGAAGCAATGGTAAAGGAAAAACCGTACAGAAACTCGATGATCGCCTACACGGCAATGCGTCAGTTGCTCAACGACAACTCGCGACGGTTTGATTCTGAGGTTCTGAAGGTGTTTATCAAGGCGGTGGGTATTTATCCTCTCGGCAGCTACGTGTTGCTGAACAACGGGAGTATAGGACGGGTAATAAAGGTGAACGAGAATGCACCTCTGCGGCCTGCGGTACGTCTTCTGGTAGATAAAAGCGGTAAGAAGTATGAGAACGACGAAGGTGCAATACTCGATCTTACAAAGGAAAGCGAGGTTTTTATAGCGCGGGCGATTGACCCAAAGGTAATCGCGGCGAAAAAGAGTGTGTGAGCACAGTAGAAAAGGGTAGAAAGGGAGAGGAGATAGCCGCTTCATATCTGGAACGGCTTGGATATCGGGTTTTCCGGAGAAATTTCAGAGCATATGGTGCGGAAATAGACATCGTGGCAGTCAAGGATCGTATAACCGTGTTCGCGGAAGTGAAGTTTTGGCGTGTGTTCGATTTTTGCGAGATGGGGAGAAACCTGGATTGGAAGAAACGCGGTAGGATAATTCGGGCTTCAAAAGGCTTCCTCGAACTGTACCCGGTCTTTTTTGGCAACCGGGTACGTTATGATGTACTGTATGTAGATAATTCCGGAAAAGTTACCGAACATGTGAGGAACGCCTTCACGGAGACAGACTATTCATGATAAGAGTTGCAAAACCAACTGATCCTAAGAAGCTTGCTGAACTGAAGGATAAGATACACGACAAGCGATACCTCGATATGGCGATTGTGCGGATTGCAAATACGTTGAGCAAGGAGCTGATGGAGCGTAAAGAGGAATAGCATGGCAGGTCAACGTAAAGGCGCTAACTGGAAAAAAAACAGAAAAAGGCGATTTAGAAATGCCTTTCCCGGTAAAGATGCGCCTAAGTGTCCCTATTGCGGTCAGAATGTCCGTGACGTCCTGACCGCAATAGAAACAATAGAAGACGAATCCCCTGTTCATTTTGACTGTGTTTTAAAAAGAATAGCTGATAGTGAAGACCTTGAAGCCAAAGAAAAGGTCTGTTATTTAGGCAACGGTAGCTTCGGGATCGTCCAGTTCCCAAACCCATCAGACCCTTCACAGTTCGTGATACGAAAACGCATCCAGATCGAAGACGATAGAAAAGAGATCCCCTGGAGAAAAGCCATTGTCAGACGGGTATCCGGCCGCGGTCAGAAGCCGGAGTAGTTAATCCTTGACTCTTATAGGCCGCTGTGCCGGCCGGCTTTAGTATTGTCTCAGCGCATCAAGCACCTGTACGGCTTTCAGGCGTACCTTTCTGATATAGTTCCCTTGCGCAATTCTAATAATCGCCTCAAACGCGGTGGGATCATTCAAACCTCCGTTCGCAGCCGCAAGCTTTTCGAAAGCGAGCAAAGAAGCGAATGCAAGGTTATTGTCCGGCAGAGTGATATCTTCAAATAGGATAACGTTTGCTATCGCCTGACTGGCGAAATTATCTTCGTTGTTTCCAAGCTGCCCGAGCGCATAGGCGGCTTCCGCCATGACCATCGGTTCGATGTCATTGAGGAGTACCGAAATGAGGGTTTCCTGAGAGTTATCACCACCGAGCTGTCCGAGGAGATTTACCGCCTGTCGCCTGACTTCAGGAAAATAGTTGGTGAGTCTGCCGCTCTCGGATACCGTATGCGTTAACCCTTCACCGGACAAATACTCAAGGACAAAATGTGCCTCAGGCGCCCCGGTTGAAAGCCTGCCGTCGTCGAGCATCTCCTGAATGTTCTCTAAGGCAAGCAGTTTCATATCGCGGTCCTGAGAAACTGCCTGTTCTCTGACTATGCGTATCTCAGCATTCTGCAAATAGAGCTCTTCGATGGTCAGCTCACGTTCCTGTGAAAAACCCATTTGAGCTGCCGCTATGAACATGAATATGAGGAAGACCGATAAAGCTCTTGTATTCATCCTGTAACTCCGCTTTCTTTTTAGTATAAACACCTATAGTCCGATTTTCCAACCACTTTCATCTTTTTCAAGAAGGTAAAGGATTGTTCTGTTATTCTTAATTATCATAATAGCTTTTACGTGTTCATTGTCAACAAAAACTAAATCGTCAAGCCGGGCGTTAGACCGGCTGGGAACAACCACATACTTAAAATAATCACGCAAGGAGTTAAGCTTGATATCGTATTTCTTCAAGAGCGGCTGTTCCGAGTTTTCCTCTAACACTTCCGGGCTGGAGAAGTGATCGATGTACTCATCGGTAAGGTAGTCAAGCCAGCGGTCGTAGTTTTCAGCGCGGACAATGGAGTTCAGCTGATCAATGAGGCGCCGGACATCTTCAAAAGTTTCGGTAAAGACCTGTTCAGAGACGGCAAACTCTTCCTCCGGCGTTTCTTCAGGTTCCTCCGCCGGCTCGGGTTCCGGATCTTTCTCGTTGGTGTTTTCTTCTACAGGTTCGGGCTCTGGTTCAGGCTCCGGTTCGGGAGTCGGCTCCGGCTGCTTATCAACAACCGGCTCTTCAACTTCCTCAACCGCTACCCGAGAGGTCACGTCTTCCTCAGCATCAGATGAGGAAACACAAGAAGCGAGAAAAATAATTGTAAATGATAGAACAAAAAGAAGCCCTGTCAGCCCTCGAATCATAACGGTCACAGTGTACTGTTTAGCCTGCGGATTGTCAAAGTAATATTCACATTAAGGAAAAAACACATTACACTACGGGCCATGTTAGTTGCCATGCTTCCGGGATCTTTTGATCCTCCAACGAATGGACATCTGAACTTGATTCATCGAGCATCAAGCATTTTTGATAAAATCTATCTGGTTGTCGCTGTGAACCCAAAGAAGGAGTATCTGTTTTCGGGCGAAGAGCGATTAACCTTGATGGAGAACTTGCTGAAAGATTATCAAAACGTCGAAGTCCGCCTATGGGACAAGCTTGTAGTTGATTTTGCGCAGGAAACCGGTGCACGGGTGATTATACGCGGGGTCAGGGCGCTTGCCGATTTTGGGTACGAGTTTGAGCTTGCGATGACCTACAAGAGCCTGAGTCCGGATA
>CAZHXC010000075.1:0-1936 GCA_964536145.1 uncultured Spirochaetales bacterium
TCGCCGAGCTGTGGCCGGACTACGGTCAGGTCAACGAGGTCGTGTTGGGCGGAGACAGTCAACGTTTGAGCATCATCGACTCAGGCAACCTGCGCATCCCGGTGTTCTATGATTTTGATTACGTCCTGACTCTCTTAGAGACGAGCCGGGACAAGAGATGGGCGTTGGTGCTAAAAGAGCCTGCAAATCCGGCAGAGGGACGAGTATCGACCCAATACGGGATCATCCATCTTCCCACCGGCCGTGAGCTAACGAGCGAAATCCTGGGACCGGAGAGCGAAAAGCTCCTGCCCACCAACTTCACTTATGAAGGCGGGCAGAGCTATGTCGAGTTTGAAAGCCTCGAATCCGGTGAAAAAGGCCGAGAACCGTGTGCGTTGTACTGACAAAAGGTAATCCGGCGCCCGGTGCCGCGACGAGATGTAGAGGTTTATTGCTTCTCGTATACAATAGATTCGTCGGATGAGATGAGCTTGTCGCCGTCTTTTGTGAAAGTAAGATCAAACTGCTCAAGGTCGATCGTGACCGTGTCTCCCTCTAACGTATATTTCCCCTCGCTGTTGAGCGGTTTCATGAGCACGGTACCATCCTTTTGAAAATCCAAAGAGATCTCCCCTACCAGCGACTCGCTCAAGTGCTTGGTGCAGACGTACTCGCCGCTGAGATCGCTCGAAGACCCGCAGGAACAGAGCACAAATAGAGAGACAACGAGAACAACAGAGACTGACACATATTTCATAGAACCCTCTCTTAGAATGATATATGTACAGCGTATCATTAAAGCCAATGTCAGGCCAGATTTTTTTCTGGAAAAGGGGCGACCCCGGGCTCTTGCAGTCATTCCTCACAATATCGTACTCTTGGGAACTCGACCAATCACGCAAGGTTCACACGGTCGGCAAACGTTGACGCGCCGTCCGGGCAGCTTTTGGAGAAAGCCATGTTAGACAATCCCATCGATCAGCATGTAGAGACAAAAATCGAAAAGTATAATCGATACTGGTCCATGGACGATGTAAAACGTCCTCTTATCGGAATCGATATCGGAGGCTATTTCCCGCTCAACCGGTTCACCATACCGGCGGAGGAGAACGAGCAGATCACCCCGGATATGATCGACCCGGCTTCCTACATAAGCGACTACGAGGAATACCTGCGGGCGTCAGTTTCTGTGGGAGATGACCTCCTAAAAGGAGTATGTCCGATATCGGCGGTGCCGTGGATGGAAGCGATGCTCGGCTGCACCGTGAAACGCGGCGGAGACAGCATATGGGCGCAGGAACGGTTTGGAAGCTGGGAAGAGCTCTTGTCGATACAATTGGATAGATCAAACCCGTGGTTCGCGAAGTACCTGGAGTTTATTGAAATACTCCAGGAGCATTTCCGCGGCGTCTGTCCGGTAGGCCAGCCTATTTTACGCGGGATGAGCGATCTTACCGCCGTGTTGCGGGGGCACAGTGAATCAATAATCGATTGTTACGAGTCTCCGGAGGAAACCAAAAGACTGATAGATATCTGCAAAAATGCCTTCTTGCAGGTTCTCCGGGAGCAGTTCAAGCGGCTCGAGCCGTTCCATGGGGGCTATTTTATCGAACAGTATTTCTTGTGGGCGCCTGACAGGATAGTCCGCCTTCAAGAGGACGCTTCCGCCCTCCTTTCCCCGGATCTGTTGAGGCAGTTCATCATCGAGCCTGACCGAGAACTCGCATCGGCATTTCCCTGCTCGTTCATCCATCTCCACACTTCTTCTCTCTTCCTGCTTGACATCTTTCTCGAAATAAAGGAGCTCGATGTCATCCAGATAAATAAGGATGCGAGCGGGATGGAAGTACCGGAAATCATACCGTATTTTCAGAAGGTGCAAAACGCCGGGAGACGACTGGTGATCCGCGGCCCAATTACAGAAGAGGATATGAAGCTCCTGAGCGAAAGCCTC
>CAZHXC010000075.1:1946-9666 GCA_964536145.1 uncultured Spirochaetales bacterium
TCTCTCCAAATGGATTATTGATACAAACGATAATGGACAGCCCCGCAGCGGCGGAGGATTTTTTCAAAACAGCTTGCGGGTATTGGGAATAGAACTCCTGTTCGAATCATAGATTGCATGAGGTCCGGCCAAGTCCGGTACTGATCACCGGCTTGACCGGGCCTACACTCGCCTCTGACGCTGATAGCGTTACGGTTATTCGAGGCGCCCTCTTGAAACTCGAGTATTCGCCCTTCCCGGTTTACGTCGGCGGCTTCGCCGCCTTCTTCCACGCCTCGAGCGGAGCGCTATCCGTCCTCTCGAGATTCCAGCTCCTCTTCGTAGTACGACTGCGCGCGAACCGCCAATTCCTGATCGCTCTGAAGCGCATTGGCTATCTCGTTAAATCTTTCGACGCTCATCTCCGCATCACTGATCGCTTCAACCATACGCTCATGCATATCCTCCTGAAGCGCCGCGATCTCCTCAACCAAGGTGTTGTACTCCTCGAACTCCCTTTCGCTCACATCTTCCAAGTCCTCTTCGGTATTACCGTGTTGGACTGCTTCGTTTATCTGATGGAATCGCTCCGCCTCGATCTCAGCCTCCTCGACCAGCTGCGTGTTCCGGCTTTGCAGGTCGATCTGTAGCTCCTGTACCTCGATGTAGGCGGAGACAAAGTCCTGCAGTTCCTCTTTCGATACCGGATCTATCTGTTCCTCCGGTGATTTGTCGGTACCCATGTAATCCTGCGCCGCAACTGGAAACAATGCGAAAAAGAACAAGGTTGTGACGGCGAGGACAACGGGTGCAATGGATTGAATCGTGTGGTTTCGTTTCATAATGTATCTCCTGAATGTGATATAACTTTTACGCTGAATGCCGCATGCGTCTTGTGCCTTGGTACCCTCATGAGGCTACCAGGCGGTTTTTCACTTCGACATCCGGTATCGCCCGACGGACGATCTGCTCTGCCTTCTCTACTTCCCGTGCGAGTCGCACAGCGCCGTCCAACTCAATGACGGTATCTCTGCGAAACAACGGTCCCTTCTTGCGCACCGAAACGACGATCCGTGTCGGGTCGACAATCGTCGAGGCGTTCTGAATCGCCGTCTGCGCAGCCTTGAGCAATGCATCAGTATCTGCCATAATTACCTCCTCGTTTGCTCGTGATTGTCTTTAATGTATGTAAACAGGAACTATCCATTTTTCGACCACGGCACATCAAGATTGGGTATATATCTAGTCTATTCGCGTTTTGGGGCGTGGTATTTCTGCTTGTGGCGTTCTCGGCATCGTCCCTGGAGCTGTGGGAGGACGGATATCCAGATATTCCCCATGGGGCCAAAACGGTTTCCGTATACCGGTCCGTCTCCCATGGCGACGCTTTCGCTTCCCGGGACCAGCGTTGCCTCCTCCGACGCATCACCAGGCGATCTGCCGACACCGTTACAATGGACCTTTTCGATCCTGACGGCGAATATCTTTGGACCACGACCTTTGTACACGAGGACGATTTGCTTCGGTCGATACAAGCTTTCGACGGCGATGTGACAAAATGGCGAATGGTTTTTTGGTACGATGATGCAGGTAGGCCTGTGCAGGAGTCGTATTTCGGGGCCGACGGAAATGCTGAAAGAACCATCGTGTATGAGTATGGCGACCAAATTACCGAGGTAGTGTCGTTCAGAGGTGACGGAGCGGTTGCGTGGCGCCGGAGGGAAACGGACGGAGAGGGGGCCACCACTCGCGATACAACGTATTTCTATGCCGACGGATCGAGAGTGAAGACAATCATTGCCGATCTTGACGCCGATGGAAGGCCCGTCTCGGAGCGGCATCTTGACGAACTCGGTGCGGTGTACCGCACGATACGGAGAGAATATGCCGGCGGCACCCTGGTGCAAGAAACGGCTCGAAACGAGGGAGGGGTGCTCATTCGACGCACAAGATGGACGTACTCTGACCAGGGCCGAATGGTTCTCAGGACAATAGAGCTACCCGCCGAAGAGCTTGTCGAAGCGCTTCACGTTGAGACCGCGGAGAATGAGCGAGGGCATTGGGCCTCAAGACTATTGACCACTGAAGTCAGATACGACACGGGGAACAGGTCCGTCGTGCAGCGTGAGCTCCTTGAACGTGAGGTTGAGTACGAATGAAAGAGCATTCACTATTTGGAAACTCGCTCTTTGCTCACCTGGTTTCACTGCTGCTGGTCACTGCCATAGTGGTTGCTTCAGTGTTTTTCAGCCTGCGCCGTTCAGTGACAATCTGGAATGTGAATCGGGGGCAGCGGCTTGAGAATCTGATCCTCCCGATACTGGCGGATGTCTATCGCCGTGAAGGGACTCTTGTTTCCGAGAAACTGCACGACCAGCTTCGTCCTATCCTTTCTGCCAACGTCTACGCGTACGTCTTCGATCCCGAAGGGACGCCCGTGTACCTGTACTCGTTGGGGCGAAGGACCCCGTTGTACGACCAGGAAGCGGTGGAGAAGCAGCTTCGCCGCCTCAGTGATGCGAACCGGTCGCTCACTCCTGTTGTGGACGGTTATCAGATCGTCGGTTATCTTTCGGCGGACACCCTTGGGTTTACCCACGACGCGGCAAACCGGCGACTCCTTCTCACCATCTCCAACACCGTAATCAGCGGTTCGATCGCTGCAGTCATTGTCGCCTTTGGAGCAGCCTGGCTGTTTTCTTCGAGAACGGCAAGACAAGCGCACGATGTTACCGCCGGTCTTCAGCGCATCTCTACCGGGGAAAGGGATGTGTCGTTTCCTGCTACCGCGACTACAGAGCTCCGCGAAATAAGCGACTCTGCGGTAAAGCTGCAAAATCAGTTGCTCCGAGACGAACAGCTGAGGAAACGCTGGATGGAAGACATTGCTCACGATCTCCGTACACCGATCGCGGCGCTGAAGTCGCAGATTGAGGGTATGGTAGAGGGATATCTTTCAATCGGTAGAGACCGAATAAAGCGGCTGTTTGAGGAGGTTGAGCACGTCGAATGGCTGGTTGCAGGCCTGCGCGAATTGAGCCACATTGAATCCCCGGATACCGAGATACACTACGAGCAAGTGGATCCCTGCATGCTTGTAGAAAGCGTAATCGCCGGGATCGTCCCGGAATCAGAGAAAATTTCTCAGAAGGTTCAGGTGAGCTGCGATACGGATTCGAAGATACGCGCAAATCCTCATCTCCTCCGAAGAGCGGTTGAGAACCTGGTAGCAAACGCAACACAGCATGTGGAGCCGAAAGGTCAAGTCTTTGTGATCATCGGCGAAAATGACACCAAGGAGTCATGCGTAATCGATATCGCGAATTCGGGCCATGTGGACCCATCCGAGATCCCACGTTTTTTCGACCGATTGTACAGTGATAAATCCGGTTCACGCACGAGTTCCGGTCTTGGCTTGCCGATCGCAAAATCCATCGTTGAGCGTCACGGAGGCACCATTGAGATGTTACAACGCGGGTCATGCACCCACGTCATCATGCGACTCCCGATTGTGGAACTTCCGGCGCAGTAACGTTCTCCGGCCCCGCTGCACACTACTCTGACGGCTTCCCTGCAAAACGGTACCCATAACCGCGCACCGTTTCAATCCAATCCTCATCGCCGAGCGCAGCGCGTAGATTGCCGATGTGCGTGTCTACCGTGCGCTCAGAACCGTCATACGGACGTCCCAGACACTCGCTCATGATCCAATCCCGGGTCACGGCCTGGTCATGATGACGCGAGAGTTCGAGCAAAATGCGCCACTCGCTTTCGGTGATATGAATCGTGCAGCCGTCCACGCTTAGCCGCCGCGCGTCCCGGTCGATGAGCATTCTACGATTCTTGAGTGTCCATTCACAGCCTGTCCCTTCGGACTCGGTGTTCTCAGTTCGGTAACGGCTGAGTATCGCTTCCACGCGCAGCAATAGTTCTTTCACTGAGAAGGGCTTAACAACATAATCGTCCGCACCTATTTCGAAACCGATAATTCGCTCCGACTCGCTATCTTTCGCAGTGAGGAATACGATGGGTGTATTCCTGTCTTTGCGTATCTCCTGGGCCAGCTCATAGCCGTTCCCATCGGGCAACATAATGTCCAATATCAGCGCCTCGAACGAGTGCGAAGCGAGCGCTCGTTCCGCCTCATGCACATTCGCCGCCGCGGTCACATCGTACCCGCTCACTGCAAAACACTCGGATACCGCGTTACGGATGAGATCATTGTCCTCTACAATCAGGACTTCCGTCATAGTCTGGAGAACCTCTCCCCTCAATATACTACCGTTGTCCGTCACACGGCCATAATGGACCAAAGCTCACAAACGGAGCACGAAACTACCCCGAGTCAGTACGACGGTTGCGGTTCGGCTGGAATCTCCTGCGGAATCTCCTGTGTCTGCGCCGGCTCGAAGCGCTCGTTCAAGGCGGCGAGAGTCGAGGCTACTCCTGCGACCTCGTCCGCAGCTCTGCTAACGGTTTGCTCCACTTCACCGTCGACAGCTTCATCATCTGTCACCTCGACGAGTCTGGACTCCACCTGCACCAGGCTTTCCTGGAGGTCTGTGATCGTTTCATGAATTTGAGCCGATTCCGCGTAGCTGATCGGTCCCGCCGAGCATCCGGCCAAAAAGACCGTCAAAGCTACTGCAGCCGCGACGCGTGTTCGTTTCCGTGGGATCATCATACCTGTACTTCTCATTTGATTCCTCCTGACTAAAACGTTACGGAGGCTTTGTAAGGATTTGAACCAGATATGGTCGAAAAAAGGTGTGAAATGAGCTCAGCCGGAATGACCCCAGCTAGGAAGCTTGAGAAACACCGTGGAGTCACTGAGGACTTACCGCAAGACAGGAAAACAAGCGCCATCTTCGCTAATGACTGTAGAAGCCCGCACGCGGGAACGACCACCACGAGCCTGGAGGGTTTCTCTTTCAAGGCGTCGTAAAACTCTCTCTCAATATGCGAGAGCGTTACTTCTATCGAAACTTCCTCCCTGGCGGGAAGATCCGGGGCCACCTTCTCCTTGGTTCGTCTCAGGAGAAACGGGCGTAGCTTTACCTGTATGGTTTTGCCAAGTCCCATATCATCGGCGAGAATACCGCCAAAACCGAACTCGGAGACATCCATCTGCGGGCCATAGGTGCACTATCCCTGTCGGCGCCCGGAAAGAAGCAGATGGTCACTACCATGAGGACGTAGCGGAAGCTCTACCCGGTGGTCCCGCCTCTTGTTTTATTGAAGTATGCAATCGCCCTTTCAAGCTCGGCGAGACAAATCTCCGCATAACGTTCGGCAAGCACGATGATATTGTCCCGGCGGAGTGGATTGTCACGCTTGAGCAGGATTGGGAAGATGCTGTGGGTCGAGATGATGAGCTGGTATTTCTTGGACAATTTGCCGAACAGATCACCCCAGAGAATCGATTGTCCGGCAAAACCGATGTGGTTATCCACTTCATCGAGGAGCAAGGTAGGCCTCTCATCACGGCGAAGCTTGTAGGTAAGGAACCGGTTTTCGATATAATCGACGAGCTCGTTCACCAGGCCCATCCGTCTTTCACCGGTTGAGCGCAAGTGCGCGCGGGATTCGAGATAATCGGCACCGATAAAAGACTCTTCAGAGTCCCGGTAGCAGTCCTGGAAGAAGACCGGTTGGTCATCCTGTTCCACGGTTGCTCTGTACGAAAGCTCCCGGGGTCCGGTGGCATCAGGCGAGGCGTCAGAGGGCCCTTCCACCGGCCGGTCCGCGTCTGACCATCCCCCGTCGCCGCATCCGCTCAGAGCGGCCAACGTTCTGAGGATCGTGGTTTTTCCGGAGCCGTTTGGTCCGTAGAGCACATTGATCCGGTCATTGAAAGTAATCTGCCTGCGACCGATACCATGGAGCCGGGTTGGATAGCCTGTGTGAAACAATACCGATGAGATCATTGCACTATTCGGATTATAGCATGCCGGGCACATCGAAAAACCAACATTTCGTACGAGCACCAAGAACGCAGGTCGTTACACAAGAGGGTCCACAGCAGCGCGAGGGCAGGCTACGATTTGTCGCCTAATACAGTAACCACCAAAAGCCCCGGTCCGGTGTGGCTGCCCATCACCGGGGTCACCCGGGAGGAATAAAACTCGGCGTGGGGATGCACCTCTTTCAATGCTTCCTCGAGAGCATCAGCATCGGATTGGCATGCGCCGTTTTCTATGCCGATCTTTTCCACATTCTTAAAACGGGCGGCAAACCGGTACAGTTTGTTTATTGCGCGCCTTCGTGAAACCGCGGCCCCGGCGGGGCTTACCTTTCCGTTTTTGAGGGGTATCAACGGATTGATGTTCAACACGTCACCGGCGCGCGCCGTTGCCGGGCCGATGCGCCCTCCCCTCCTCAGGTATTTGAGTGTGTCAAAGGTGGCGAGGAAATCGATCCGCTCCAAGGTATGCTTCAGCACGTTCAGGACCTGGTCGACTCCGCTGCCTGAGTTTGCAGCCTCTGCCGCTTTCATCGCCAGGAAGCCTTCAGCCATCGCGGCCCATCCGGTGTCGAACACCTCCACCCTGCATTCCTTTCTCATGAGATCAACGGCCTGAGCGGCAACGTTGTAAGCGCCGCTCAGCCGGGACGAGAGGGTCAAAACGAGTATCGTGTCGGTCTCTTCGGCCAGAAGGTCGTAGGTGTCGGCGTAGCTCTGAGGCGACGGTACCGACGTGGTTGGAAAGCTACCGCCTTCAGCAAGCCGCCGGTAGAACTCCTCAACCGACATGTCGATCCTGTCCCTGAGCGCCTGGGTGCCGAACCTGACGATCAACGGTACAACCGAGATACCAAGCCGTTGTACCACCTCCGGAGGGAGATCGGAAACGCTGTCGGTCACGATCCGTAGGGTACGTGTTCCGGTTTTCCTCGATTCGAGAAAATCTTGGTGCTGGAGATCCATATTCCTGATCGAGATCTTGTCGAGAACCCCGTGCCCGGTTGCCAGGTGGAGAACCATCCCTGGATCGGCGGTGTGGATGTGGACCCGTGCCTCCCTGTCGTTTCCTGCCACAATGAGCGAACCGCCTTTCCCGTCCAGCTCGGACCGCAAACAGTCGACCGATATGGATGCTGATCTGATGATGAACTCCGTGCAGTATCCGTACGTTTGTTCGGGGAGCTTGTCCATTTGGGCTATCGCACCGGTGTTTGCCCGCTCTATGTCAAGCGAGTGCGAATCTACGCCGTCGAGCGATTGGGCAAGACCCTGCAAGATCAGGTGGAACCCGACGGCACCGGCATCGACACAACCTGACTTTTTTAGGACCGGGAGCAACTCCGGGGTTCTCCTGACGCTCGCTTCCGCAGTGTCAACGATGAGCCTCAAGAAATCCCGGAGTCCCATCGCAGTAGCTCCATCGTCTCGAGCGGCTTCGGCAACATCCCGTGTAAGCGTGAGAATCGTCCCTTCGACGGGGTCACTGAGGCTCCTGCTCACAAACTCGTGTGCAATTGTCAAAGCTGTGCTGAGGGTTCGGGTATCTACCGATTGCGTGCCTTCCAGGCCCTTTGCCAGGCCAAGAAGGAACTGCGCCAACAGCACGCCGGCGTTGCCGGTTGCCCCCTTCAGTGCACCTCTTGCCAGCGCGGCGGCGACTAACCCTGCGTTCCCGTCGCTGCTTTCGGCAGCTTCTCCCGCGGCAGCGAGCAACGTCATCTGAAGGTTCGTACCCGTGTCACCGTCAGGGACGGGGAATACGTTGATACTGTTTAT
>CAZHXC010000076.1:0-1796 GCA_964536145.1 uncultured Spirochaetales bacterium
CGGCGGTGTCTGGGGAAGTCCGTAAATAAAGTTACGAAGGTAGAATGGGGTACCCCCGGATACGACCGGAAGCCGATCTCGAGATGCTATCTCGCCAACACACCTGTCTGCGGCCGCGACAAATTCGCCGGCGTTGTACTGCTCATCGGGATCTCTGATATCGATAAGATGATGGGGCAAACGGGAGAGCACTTCCGGTTCCGGTTTTGCGGTTCCGATATCAAGCCCTCTGTAGGCCTGGAGAGAATCAGCGCTCACGACCTCGGCCTCACCGGCCATCAGCTCGAGCAGGATTTCGGTCTTTCCGACAGCCGTCGGCCCGAATATGAGTACAACTTTCTGAGGTTTATTTTCAGTTTGGTTGATCGAGACGGTACTCAACTTTCTTTGTGAGAATCTGTTGGAGGGCAGTAGAAACTACCTTTCCTTCATTCTCCTCAATATCTTCATCCCCCGCGAGGGTGATCTGCGCCGCGCGCCGGATAGCGGCGCATGTCAGCTCATACACGTTGTTTTCATCACCTATTAATTTATCCAGTGGCAGAATCATTCAGATACCTCTATCGAAAAACCCTATTGTGTAATGACTTGCGCACTTGGCGCTCGTACGAAATGTGGGTTTTTCGATGTGCCCATAATACATAAAAAGCCGTCTTGTGTAAATCGGAGATTTCCAAAGTATCTACCGGGAAGTTAACAGCCGTTTCGTTAGATACTGACGCACAGTAGCCGCGGTATGGTAGAATCAAAGCGTATGATGCTAAAAAGGGTTATTGATCTCGCACAACCACGATTTGTAGAAGGGACTGGAGATGAAGGTGTCTTGCTCATTCACGGGCTCGCGAGCTATCCGGGGGTCTTTGACAACCTGACCTCCGCGCTCCAACGGGAAGGTTACTCGGTCTCGGCTCCGCGTCTTCCCGGCCATGGTACCGATGGTGCGGACTACATTGCCTCAAGCGGAGGTGACTGGCTCAGACGGGCCCGGGACTCGCTCTATGAGCTTGCGGGCAGATGCAAGCGGGTGCATCTGTTGGGCTTTTCTCTCGGTGGTGTCCTTGCACTCATCCTTGCCGCCAAACATGATGTGGAAAGTCTTGTGCTCCTCGCCCCGGCGGTGATAAACACAAACCGCCAAATAGTGCTCACTCCATTCCTGCGACACTTCATCACGAAGCTTCCCGGTGAGGTTGAGTTTCAGGGGCAGGACCCGGATGATCCGGACATAGCCTATCTGGCTCGTGAATACTGGCGCTGGAAGTGGCCCGCGCCGGCGGCGGAGCTGTTTACATTGCAGCGCAAAGCGAGGGCCGCTGCAAAACAGGTGAGTTCAAGGACCATGCTCATCGTATCACAGGCCGACACCGCCGTACCGGTGAAGGTAAAGGAACTCCTCGAGAAGCTTATCGGTAATCACCTCGAGAAATCTGTGGTTCTGGAAAAAAGCGGCCACACCCTTCCCACCGATTGTGAGAAGGAGCGGGTTATTGCCGAAGTGGTTTCCTGGTTTCAAACCCTCAGGAAACGCGAGGCTCCACCTGTCTGAAAGCGCTTATCATCCGGGCAAACGCTGAGTTTTCCTTTTTGAGCTCCTTTGAACCGCGGGTTATTTTGCACAGGCTCAATCCCAGCATCTCGGATATTTTCCGCTGGCTGTATCCCTGATCTATCAACTTCACCAACTCCCATCTTGCCGCTATCGTCTCCTGCTCGCTGGGCGTGAGGATGCAGTAGAGAAAATCCTCGATCAGCTCCGCGTCATTGGTGTGGGCGAGAGTCATCGACATCTCGCGCAG
>CAZHXC010000076.1:1806-4766 GCA_964536145.1 uncultured Spirochaetales bacterium
CACGATGTTTCTTGCTCAGGTTCTCCATCGTCGATCCTTTTCTTACAAATACTTGATCTCGTAAGTGAGCTCCGCTCCCTGCCTCAGAATAGCGGATACAGCGCAGTAGCGCTCCTGAGAGAGCTTCACGGCTTTTTCCACTTTATCGTTGTCCAGATTGTCATCCGCCTTGAACTCATAGGCCAGATGATAGCCGGTATATATCTTGGGTTCTGCTTCTGAGATGGTAGCTTCCACGGATACGTTGAAATAACTGGGCTCCATCTTCATTTTTTTGAGGATAGATATGACATCCATTCCGGTGCACCCTCCGAGGGCGGAGAGAAGGAGCGGCTTTGGTCTCGGGCCGCGGTCTTTTCCGCCAAACTCTTCATTCGCATCTACTACTATCTTGTGACCCGTTACTTCCGATTCAAATGCCAGATCCTCGAGCCATGTTGTGTCGACCTTATGTGTCATCAACTCCTCCTTGAAGACTAACGTTTGCTACTAATATACGACAGCTTGCCCCGTTCGGTACAGCCACCGGTATCGGCCTATCCGGCGCCGGCATCGGCGGCCGGCACCGTAGCGCCACCTACGTGGCGGGAAAACTTGCAACCCACAGGCAAATACTGTAAAAGATGAGTATGTTGCTAAAAAATGCGCAGCTCAACCTGGAAAGCCCATCGGTTTTTATCGGCAAGCAGGGAGATGACGTTATCAGTTTCGGCTCGGGACAACCCGATCTGCCCCCGCCAAGGCAGGCGATCGACGGACTCGATATCCGGCAGGACCTCCGGTACGGCCTCATACAGGGAGAGGCTCCGCTTCGCGAGGCCCTTGCCGCCGAATATCCGACCTCCACCGCATCGAATTTTATCATCACAAACGGCGCTTCGGAGGCTCTCGATCTCATCTTTCGCAGTTTTGGAGACGGCAAAGTACTTATTCCACGGCCGTATTACTACTCCTACCCGCCTTTGGTGCGTCTTTCGGGTATGGAACCGGTTTTTACCGATTTACATGAAGGCAGAATCGACCTGGATGACTTTGAGAAAAAAGTCACCTCATGTCGGATAGTGCTCATCAATTCCCCGTCAAACCCTACGGGAAGAATTGAATCGATAGATACGCTCAAAGAGATCGAACGAATTACCCAAAAGCACGGCGTCTACATCATATCTGATGAGGTGTATAAGGACCTGATCTACGAGCGTGAAAACTACCTCATACAGGGCAAAAACGTCATCACGGTAAACTCATTTTCCAAGACATACGCGATGTGTGGTGTCCGCGTCGGCTATCTCTGGAGTCCAAATCAGAAA
This sequence comes from uncultured Spirochaetales bacterium, assembly GCA_964536145.1. Classification (GTDB taxonomy): domain Bacteria; phylum Spirochaetota; class Spirochaetia; order ARS1246; family ARS1246; genus JAFGHN01. The sequence continues at coordinate 3,114 of CAZHXC010000076.1, forward strand.
CTCGTTGACTCGATGATAGAAATCAAGACCCACGCATCGATGAACACCAATTTGGTAGGCCAGGATATGGCGCTGCGGGCGATGGGGGCGCCAAGGTCCTATATCGATGAGCAGCTGGCTGTCTGGTTCAAACGAAGAGAGCTGATATACACAGGGCTTAGAAATCTCGGGTTCGAGCTGTGGACACCCGAAGGCGCCTTCTATGTGCTGCCGAAGGCGGAAAGACCGCGGGAACTCGTCTCGCGGCTCTACCTCGACCACGGCGTTATAACCTACCTCGGCGAGTGGTTTGGAGCGCCGGACAGGATCAGGCTGAGCTACGCCCTTGATGAGGCGGAAATAGAAGAAGGTTTGTATCGCATCGGCAAATGTCTCGATGAGATGGGGCAAAGCTGATGGCAAAACTCCGCGTGGGCGTTCTCTTCGGCGGGAAGTCTGCTGAACATGAAGTGTCGATACAGTCCGCACAGAGCATCATAGGCGCAATCGACGAGGAAAGGTTTGAGGTTGTTCCTATCGGCATCGACAGGGCCGGGAAGTGGTACATTGACTCGAGCCGCGAGTTGCTCGAAGCAAAACGGGAGACCCCTCCTGCAACCGCGGAAGTGAGCTTGAGAACATCCGGTGAGTCCAACGCCCTTGTCGCGGTGCGATCGAACGATGCGGTGGATCATCTCGATGTGATTTTTCCGGTACTACACGGACCTCACGGCGAGGACGGGACCGTGCAGGGTCTCCTGAAACTTGCAGGCATACCCTTCGTAGGCGCAGATGTTCTCGGGTCGGCGGTTGGGATGGACAAGGATGTCATGAAACGGCTCCTGCGGGATGCGGGCATAGCAATTGCGCCGTTCAGAACGGTAACACGGACAATGGACCCGAAGGTTGCGGCAACCGATGCGGTTTCTGAGTTTGAGCTGCCCGTATTCGTCAAACCCGCCAACTTAGGAAGCTCGGTAGGGATCACCAAGGCGCACACCACCGCTGAATTGCTCGAAGGCATAGAGGCGGCGTTTGACTATGACACCAAAGTAATTCTCGAGAAATTCGTTTCCGGGCGAGAGATAGAATGTGCGGTGCTCGGAAATGACGAGCCGCAGGCATCGGTACCCGGTGAGATTCGCCCTTCCGCCGAGTTTTACTCCTATGAAGCCAAGTATATAGACGAAAACGGCGCCGAACTCATCATTCCCGCCAAGATAGACGGAGAGCTCACCGCTCTGGTGCGCGACACAGCCGTCAAAGCGTTCAAGGTCCTCTGCTGTTCAGGATTGGCCCGGGTCGACATGTTTCTCACGGAAGAACGGACCGTCGTGTTGAATGAGATCAACACCATACCCGGTTTCACCCGGATAAGCATGTATCCCAAACTGTGGGAAGCGACCGGGATCGGCTATACCGAGCTCATCACACGGTTGATAGACCTCGCACTCGAGCGGTATGCGGAGGAACGGCGGCTCAAAACAACACTTCACCGGTAGCGCCCAATGGAGTGTGTTGATTTGGGGCCTTCCGATGCCGAAGAGCTATACCGCTTCTACGCAACATTGCCGGTTGCAGTGTCTGAGGTTTTTACTCCTTTTGTTGATCTCACACCCCGGGTAATTCGGGAGCATCTCGAGGAGACGGCGGCCGGCATACACATCAGCGTAG
>CAZHXC010000076.1:4776-6345 GCA_964536145.1 uncultured Spirochaetales bacterium
CTGATACGGGCGCCGTCGATTGCGGGTCACGGCTTTGTCATGAATATAGACAAAGCGCACCCGGTTCTCGGATTGGGACTCCACACATCGGTCCAGGGCGCCGGCTGGGGACGCAGATTGATGGGCGAAGTGCTCGACAGGGCCCGTCGCCGCGGAATAAGGCACATGACCCTGACGGTTGTCGCGAGTAATACCAAAGCTCTCGAGCTGTACAAAACCTTTGGGTTTAGGATTGCGGCGAACCATACCTTCAGACAGCCCAACGACAGTTATCTCATGAGATACGACGAGGTGGAGAGATGATCTACAAAATTGGGGTATACGTACCGGAATCTCACCTTGAGCCGGTCAAGGAAGCGATGTTTGAAAAAGGCGCCGGAGAGTATCGCAACTACGACCGGTGCGCCTGGCAGGTGCAGGGGAACGGGCAGTTCAGGCCCGCCTCCGGCGCCAATCCGTATATCGGCAACCACGGCAAGCTTGAAAAAACGGTCGAGTATAGGGTAGAAATGGTATGTAAGGCTTCCCGTGTCCGTGAGGTGGTTGAAGCGATGATAGCCGCTCACCCGTACGAGGTGCCCGCATACGACATCGTTGAAACAAAAACATTAGAGGACTTCTGATCTATCATGCTTGTGCGAAATCTGATGATCTCCCTGGCCGGTCTGGTGTGCACGCTGATTTCGCTTTACCAGCTTACGGTACTTGAGGCCGCGAGCTTCTATACGTTCTTTTCAATTGGTATGAGCCTCCTCCTCTCAGGCATCTACAATACCTTTTCGTCACAGCCTCTGTTTGCGGGCTGGTCAACCGGCCAGATCGTTTCGTTCTGGGTGATGATGTTTGTCGTTTCTGTAATCATTGATGTCGTCGGCATGCAAGCCGGATACTGGAAATATCCCCATTACGGAAAATCGGACCAGGTGCGGAAATATGTATTCGAGTGGGGTGTGGCACTTTTCTATCACTTCGTGGCGCTCGTTGCGGGTATCGAGCTGTTCAGGCGTAAGGGTGTCGATTATAAGCTTTCCCTCGCTTTGAGCCTTCTCATCGTTGTCACCGCGGTCGGATTTGTTACCGAGTCACTGAATCTGCAGGTGAGTTCGTGGCAGGTTTTGAGCATGCCTATTTCGAATATGAGAGTCGGTGACTATTTTGTCGTCTTTCAGACGATAGGATACTGGCTGATGGCACTCATCCCATACACAATCTACCGGGCATTCGAGAAACAGCAGCCTGGATGAAACCCGCGGCCGGAATACTGCGTCACCTCTCAGCGCGCGCCTCTCAACGCGTGCGGGTTTGGCAAAAACCTCGATGCCGTAGACTGAGGCGAACCCGTTCCGGGCAGCCCAAAGATGAGCCCGATTCTTGTCGCCGACGGCGTCGTGGACAGCGAGCGGCTGCTGCGAGTGTTCACAAGACATGCAGAGAAGCTACCGCCGGAGAGATCGGACACCGGTCGCGGCAGCGCCGCGAGCTCCCTCAGCCGTCGATTCGCAGTGCGGCGATCCGTTCGATTTCCCTCAACTGTTCTGCAAATGCGGTGTACTCCGGCGCCTCCATGTC
>CAZHXC010000076.1:6355-9665 GCA_964536145.1 uncultured Spirochaetales bacterium
GATCATCACCAGGGTCTCTTCAAACTCATGCCTGTACTTCTTGAAGGCAAATTTCTTGATCACCCGCAGGAGCCGCTGCTGGAATCCTCGCAATTCCGCCCCGTACGTCCCGTCTTCGAGAATCTTCAGGATGACCTCCGCCTCCTCCTGCCTGTTCTTTGTACGGCAGATCTCAAGAACAGAGATAAGCTCATCCATCTCCTCCTCCTGAAGCGTTGAGAGAACCGAAAGGTCCGCGGCAAGCGTGTGGCCATGAGAGCTCTCGAATGTACATTTTCTGCCGTCCGCAAACTCGAAGGTGGCCGCGCCGTTGTCACAGAGAAAATGACGATTCAGCCGTTCCGGATGAAAACTCGATGTGAGCAAAGCCTCGAGCTTGCTTTCGAGCATGAACCTCTCGGCAGACTTCCGGCCGTTATGCCTCGAGGCGGCAGGGTTTCTGTCCACCACAAAAACAAACTCCTGATTGTGTATCGTCCTGGTGAGACTCTGTTTGCCGCCGCGGTAGACGATGTAGGGCGATGTCTGAACCGACACCGCGCCTGATTCTGCGAGCATGTCGTAGAGCTCGAGAAACGGGATGATACCTTCGGTGTTGTAGCTCAAGACAATGTACCGGGCGTCTATTGCGTCAAGAAGCTCCCTCATCGCTTTGCCGGCTGATTCCCGGTAACAGAAAGGTGATTTTGTTTTTTTCCAGTCCTTCCGGATCCCCGCTTTCTCCATCAATCTGCCGTCGGAAGCGAGCCGGTTGTCAGGCACAGGCTTGTCCCACAATGTTATGGTGTTCAACAGATGATAATTGCTGCCGTACTGGTGCTGATTGTACGGCGGGTCGAGGTAGCAAATATCCACGGTGCCGCGGCTGACGAAGGTGAGCGCATCTTCACAGCGGACATGGGACCTGCGGTAACCGTCTATGAGAAGCGGGACCTGCAACGCCATCGGCTTCATGATTCTCTTCAGGGCGTCTCTTCCGTAACCACCAAAACCACGATGGTAGGCTTTGAAAACACCGCTTGTGTTCACATGCGTCGCAGCCTGATAGATGAGCGATGCGAGAAGCAGCGTGTGCTCCGCCATGGCTTCATCCGGATAGGCCGTCTCGATAAACTCACGTATCCTATCGGTGAACAGTGCGTTCTCTCTCGTGTAGAAGAGCCGCTCGGTCCTGTAATCCGGTGATCCGGTGTTTCGAGGAGCATAATACCTGGCGATGTACTCCTCAGCCGGAGGATGCGGATCCGAGTTCAGCTTTTCATACACCGCTTCTATACCGCCTTCACGTGCAAAAGCCGTCTTCAGATCGATCTTGTCCAATCCGATATGGCACCGATTCACCGCAAACGCGTACGGCTCCCAGTCGTTGCACCTGACTTTAAAACCCATGACCTTTGCAAGCCGGGAGACCGCACCGGTACCCGCAAAGGGGTCGGAAAAGACAACATCCGGGTGCGAAACCGAAAGCTGTGAAAAAACCTCGTAGAGAAACGGGAGAAGCGCCCGCTTACTCCCGATGTAGGCGATGAGTTGATTATTGAGATATGGTTGTCTTACATCGACGGCTGTTCCCGGCATCTGTTAGCTATTGATACCACGACCGAATAACCTCTTCAATAGTTGCAGAAACCCGGAAACGCCGGTAGGCTTCCGAGCATCACGATGAAACAAAAACTGAAAGAGATTATCTCAAACATCGGTCCGGTATCGATACACGGCTCGTTGCATGTACCCGTCGACGGTCTCTCCTACGACGCTTTCACCGTGCGTCCCGGCGAGCTTTTTCTAGCCACCGAGGGGGTGAACGTCGACAGGCACCGGTACATCGACATGGTCATTCAACGCGGAATTACCGCGGTGCTGCATTCAAAACCGTTAGCCTCCTACGCGGAGGGTGTAACCTATGTCCAGGTGAAGAATGTGCAGCGTGCCATGTCTCCGGTGAGTGCGGATTTTTATTCGAGACCGTCAAATAAGCTCTACGTGATTGGTGTTACCGGTACAAACGGAAAAAGTACGACCTGCTCCATTATCTATCAACTTCTGCAGGCTTGTTCGCGGAAAGCCGGCATCATCTCTTCTGTCTCACTCGACATCGGAAAAGGCATATCGGATAACGCAAAACACCAATCGACACCGGAAGCACCGCTTGTTCAAAAGGCACTGTATGATGCGGTTTCCAACGGGATCGAGTATATGGTTCTCGAAACAACCTCGCACAGCCTATCCGAAAGAACCAACCGCGTAGGGGACGTGGAGTACGATGCGGCGGTGTTGACCAATATCACACACGAACATCTCGATTTTCACGGAACCATGGAACGGTATATTGATGACAAAGCCAATCTTTTCAGATTGATGAGCCGATACGGCGGCCGGAACGCATTTGGAGTAGTCAACAGTGATGATGATGCGGCAAATGTGTTCACCGGCGCCTCGTCAAAACCTGTGTATACCTACGGAATTGAACGTTCCGCCGATCTCAATGCCACCGAAATCCGCAGCTCCGGATCATCCACAGCATTCACCGTCAACTACGCCGGCGCCGGCTTCCCGGCCGTGTTGTCTCTGCCGGGCAGATTTAACGTGGCAAACGCCCTTGCCGCCTCTTTGACGGTCATCAAAGCAACAGACACTCCTGTGGGGGAGCTCTTGAGCAAGCTCAGAAGCATCGAGGGTATCCGCGGGAGGATGCAGCCGGTGAACTGCGGCCAGCCCTTCAGGGTCATTGTCGATTTTGCGCATACCCCTGATTCATTTGCCAGGCTCCTTCCGGAAGCGCGTGCACTAACCGTGGGCAAGCTGATAGTTGTGTTTGGCTCCGCGGGCGAGCGGGACACCACAAAACGTGAAAAACAGGGTGAAATCGCTTCCACATACGCGGACATCGTCATTCTCGCCGACGAAGATCCAAGAGGCGAGGATCCAATGGAGATTCTCGAACAAATCGCCGCCGGCTGCCCTCATCCTGCCCGCGGAAGCAACCTCCTGCTCATTCCGGACAGAAAAGAGGCCATTCTCAAAGCTGTCCGGAGCGCCGGGAAAGACGACACCGTGCTCCTGCTCGGAAAAGGACATGAGACTACTATCTCGTATTCGAAAGGCGACATCCCATGGGACGAGGTCAAGATCGCCTGCGAGTGTCTCGCCGCGGTGGGCTACGGTTAATTGTTACCAGTGATTGTAGGAAACGATCCGCTTCAACGCCTTGCGTTGCGTAGGAAACGGCTTTTCGGCAGGATGCCCGATGAGCAACAGCATGACAACGCGCATGGAGTAAGGCACGGTGAGTATGTCCTTTATCTCCTGT
>CAZHXC010000077.1:0-9662 GCA_964536145.1 uncultured Spirochaetales bacterium
CGATCCTGCCGGTGCGGAGAGCGGCCATCTGCGTCGCTTCATCGGGGATAATCGGAGTTACCAATCTGTCGACAAAGGGGAGCTGATACTCTTCACCATCGACGGTCGTGGTGTTCCAGTAATCTTCGTTCCTGGTGTAGCTCATGTGAGAGCCGGCGACATACTCCTCATACTGGAAAGGACCGGTTCCAACTTGATTCTCCCACTTGTCGTCTCCCGCCTCGATCATTTCTGGTGGCGCTATGAGCGAGCGGTCTTCCCAGGCGAGGTAATAAAAACCTTCCAGGTTAAACGCGTCTATGAACTCGATCACGAAGGTGTACTTGCCCGTGGTGTAGGCGTCTTTGAGGATTCCTTCAAACCTGTTTCCCCAGGGAGCGTTCCAGAACCGGTAGATATCTTTCACGATATCATCGGCTGTCAGCTCTCGCACGGGCATCCATTCCTTCTGCGCTTCGGTAGGCGCCCAGTAGATACCCTGCCGCACGGTACAGTTCATATCGGCAGGACCGATCTCCCAGCCTTCAAGCAGGTGGCCGGTTATATACTGTGTGGGGATATATCCGGATGTCTGGAAAGCGTATTCACCGTTACCTCTCGGTTCCGGACCATATGTCTCCAGGTCGCCCCGGCCAAGTGTCTCCTGTATCGGCATCAAACCGAAAGTCGCGATCCACTGCGAGTCTGACTCGGAGGGACTTGCCGGTTCGTCATTCAGCCGGCTGTACATGTACATCTCACCACCGTACACCGGGCCCGTCGCCTCCATCGCAGCGGCATCGGTGCCTTGCTGGCCACCGGCCATAGCCATGGCGGCTGCTACGAGAAGAATGGCTGCGCTCAACACAAGCTTCTTCATGTGTAACTCCTTTGAATAGAATTTACGTGTTAGATGTTCAGCGCTCGGGGTGGCACTCTACGGGATGGTCCTTTTTTTCTCTTTTTTTAAATTCGTAAGGCGCTACTTCGACGCTGGACACCAAACAGCTTGTATTTTGTACACCAATCCTGGGCGGTTGTCAAGAAAATAGAATTTTGCGATTTTTGCACATCCGGCATTGAATCCGCCTGTCGGTTTATGGAGGCGCCCTATGGATTTTTCCGAGTTAATGAGAACCAGACAGAGTGTAAGGAAATACGACGAGAAACCCGTGGAACGGGAAAAACTCGACATGCTCATAGAATCGATCCGGCTCGCACCATCGGCGAGCAATTCGCAGCCGTGGCAATTGATACTTGTTGATGACCCGGAACTTCGAGACCGGGTGGCACGGACAACCTTCAATTCGATTGTCTCGTTCAACAAGTTTGCCGTGCAGGCGCCTGTGCTCGCCGTATTGGCCATCGAAAAGCCGAAAGTAATCACCCAGATAGGCGCAAGAATAAAGCGGATCGATTTCCCGCTCATCGATATCGGAATAGCCGCGGAACATTTCTGCCTGCAGGCCGCGGAGCTCGGGCTGGGCACCTGTATGCTTGGATGGTTCAACGAAAGGGAGATAAAACGGCTGCTGAACATCCCCAGAGGCGTACGGGTCGGTCTGGTCATTACCCTTGGGTACCCGGCACCAGAGTACCCGCTCCGGGCCAAATCCCGTAAAAGTATAGAAGAAATGAGCAGCCGTAACGGCTACTGACAGGCCCGCCCGCCGCCCGTTCCGGCGTCCCTGGAAAACTTGACACCTCATCCTGCGCGTTGTATACACACCCGTACAATCAAGCGGAGGGAAGATATGTCACTCGAACAGCTATGCAAGGCGGTAGAGTCCGGCGACAGGGAGAAAAGCGGTGAGCTCGCTCAAACACTCGTTGATTCCGGGACAGCCCCGCTTGATATCATTTCGGCGCTTACTACTGTCATGGGGAAACTCGGTGAACGGTTTTCCCGTCTGGAGGTGTTTCTCCCGGAGATGATGATGGCCGGTGACGCCATGGCCGGTGTGGTTCAGATGCTTGCCCCCAGGCTAAAGGAAGAGGCCCCCGGTTCGACACGCGGGACAATCGTGCTGGGAACCGTCAAGGGAGACCTCCATGAAATCGGCAAGAATATCGTGAGGCTGATGCTCGAGAGTAACTTCTATGATGTAAAGGATCTGGGCGTGGACACCGACGCGGTGGATTTTATAAAGAGCGCTGAAGAGGCGGGCGCGCAGTTGATCGGCGCATCGGCGTTGATGAGCACGACAATGCCGCATCAGAAGGAGATTATCGATATCCTCAAAGAGAAAGGCTCTCGCGAACAATACAAGGTCGTGGTTGGCGGAGCACCCGTCGGACAGGAGTGGGCGGATGAAATTGGCGCCGATCTCTACTGTCCCGATGCGGGTACCGCCTCATCGATGATCGACAAGCTCATCAAGTAACATCACGTAATAAAAAAAGGGGTGGCCGATGGCAAATCCGTACAGACTCTGGGAGATTCAGGAACGATCGAACACAGGCCCTTTCTGCGAGGAGAACGACTTCCTGCCAAAGGTCTTTGCGCCAAAACTGCAGGAAGTGATAAAGAAATACGAGATCACATACAATCCCGATACCCCTGTTCCTTCGGATGACGGGTTGGCCGACCGGGTATGGGCGGCTGCCTGGGAGCTCTACCGCGATGTGGGGCTCTATAACACCGACACGCACCGTATCATCAAGTTTTCAGACGAGGAGATTCGGGAGGCGCTCTACCAGGCCCGCGACCGCTACCGGGTGGGTGCGGGGAATGATGCGGTTCTCTGGAAGCATCGGGCTGTTGAGGATCCTGAACCTCCTTTCTGCCTTTACAGTCCCGACTGCACTATTGATGAAAACCTCTTCTATTCAATGTGTCTCGCTTATCTGCAGGAACCGCTCCTCGACGGCTTCTGTGCGCCGATTCTCGAAGACAGTATGGGAAGGAAGATCAGATCCGGTTCACCGTTTGAGATCAACGGGTCCACGGAGCACATCTACAAGATGCGGCTTGCGGCAAAGCAGGTAGGGAGACCCGGGGTCTTCTTTGTGGCGGTAGGCACCGCGGAGCACGACTCAGGCCAGATTGCGGTATCAAACAACGAATGGGGTGTGAGGACAACCGATGCTAGGATCATCGGCACACTGACCGAGTTCAAAACCGCGGACACGCTCTTGAACCGGGTGGTCCACTGCAACCAGTACGGCTGCTACTCGGGCAATCTCACAGGCGCCATATACGGCGGCTGGTGCGGCGGCTCTGAAGGGGTGGCTGTAGCCACCGTGGCATACAGCCTGAACGGTCTCCTGGCATACGGGTCTATCTTCAACCAGCACTTTCCCTTTCACCTGAACTACGGATCGAATACTACCCGTGAGCTGCTCTGGCCGATTGCGGTGGCCGGGCAGGCGTTGGCGAGAAACAGCAAGCTCCTCCACACATCGAACGGCTTTTCCAACGCGGGGCCGATGACCGAGATGGTCTTCTGGGAAACCGCCTGCCACGCCCTGGTAAGTACGGTAAGCGGCTGGCATCTGTGGGAGATGGCATCCACAAGAAACAAGTACAGAAACCGGGCGACCCCGCTGGAAGCCCGCATGGGGATGGAAGTGGGACACGCGGTTGCACGACAGGGCATGAGCAGGGAAGAGGCGAACGGGATTGTGCTGAAGATGCTCGCCAACTACGAGCACATGGCGGCTAATGCCTCTATGGGCGCCCAGTATCAGGAGTGTTATGATGTGCCGACGGGGCTCCCGACGGCGGAACACCTCGATATGTTTAAGAAGGTAAAGGACGAAGTGGCGGCCCTGGGAGTGGAGTTTCCGTATTGATTGGGGCGCGGCGCCAGCCGATGAGGAAGAATATGAGAACCGACACAACCTTCAAGCATTCATTGGGATTCAGCGTATTTTCGGAAGATCAGTGTGAAGAGCTGCATCTTGCATCTCTCGAAGTATTGGACAGCGTAGGCGTCAAAGTCCACGATCCTGAAGCTGTCGCGCTTCTCGCCGACGGCGGGGGCCGCGTTGAGGGCAATCTTGTCAAGATTCCGGCGTGGATGGTGCAGGACGCCCTTGCCTCGGCCCCCCATCGGGTTCCGATCGGTAACAGGAAAGGCGAACGCGGGATGCTCCTCGAAAAGGGACGGGTCTATTTTGGTTCAGGCTCGGACACCCAGTATATCTATGATGTCTACACGGGTGAGAGAAGGAATACCGTCAATAGAGATGTGGCAAACGCCGCCCGTATTGCCGATGCGCTTCCTGAGTTTGACTTTGTCATGTCCATGGCCATTGCCTCCGATGTCCCGGTGAAGCTGTCGTTTCTCCATCAGTATCTCGCGATGATTCGCAACACCACAAAGCCTATCATCTACACAGCAAACGACAGGCGCGATGCGGAGGACATCATCGAAATGTCCGAGATCATCGCAGGAAGCCGCAAGGCGTTGCTCGACAATCCTTTCCTGATCCTCTATGCCGAACCCTCCTCACCGCTGCAGCACAGCCAAAACGCGCTGCAGAAGCTCCTCCTCTGTGCCGAGAGACAGCTCCCGGTGATGTATATCCCGGCGATCATGCTCGGGGCAAGCGGTCCTGTCACCTCTGCGGGATCGATTATCGTGGCGAACGCGGAGTGCCTCTCCGGGCTGGTGATGCATCAGCTCAAGAGACGAGGCGCTCCCTTTATCTACGGGGGCAGCGCGCCGTCTATGGATATGCGCTCAATGGTCTGCACCTACGCCTCACCCGAGGCGTTTCTGAACGACGCGGCTATCATCACCATGTCCAGATACTACAACCTCCCGGATTTCTGCACCGGGGGTTGCACCGACGCGCACGTGTTCGACCAGCAGGCCGCGCATGAGGCCTCATTTGGAACCCTCCTGCTCGCGCTTGCCGGCGGGACGCTCATACACGACCTCGGCTACATGGGCTCGGGTATGACCTCCTCGATGGAACTGATGGTGCTGACCGATGAGGTGGCATCGATGGCCAGACGGGTCATCAAAGGAGTCGAGGTCTCTCCGGTTTCAAAGGCGATGGAGGTGATCAGAAAGGTCGGGCCGGGCGGCAACTTTCTTATCGAAGACCACACCCTCGATAATTTCAAGAGCTGTCTTCACTTCACGGAGCTGATGAACAGGCATGGATTCGATAACTGGAAACGTGAGGGCGGCAGGGATTTCTACGAGCGCGCGAACACCAGGGTGAAAGAGATACTCGAGCATCATCACGTCGAGGAAATTCCACCGGAGCGGGACCGCGCGGCGGAAGAGGTCTTGAAACGACGGGAAGACGGGTAACGTGGGTGGCGATAGTAGACATCGATCTCACCAAAGGCAGCGTCACAACACATGAGTTTTCCCGGGAAACGGCGCTGCGGGATCTCGGCGGATTTGGATTCAACATACGCTATCTCTACGAACATATCGACCCGGCGGCCGATCCTTTAGGGAGTGAGAACATTCTCCTCATCAGCCCGGGATTGCTGACCGGTACCACCGCTCCTTCAGCTTCGAGAGTCCACCTGAACGCGCTCTCTCCGCTTTCCGGCCTCATCGGAAGCTCGAGCCTCGGCGGGCGTGTTGGGCACCACTTTCGCTCGCTTGGTATATCTTCGGTCATTGTGCGGGGAACGGCTCATGCCCCGGTGATCATCCATATCGATAAGGACGGAGCGCATCTCGATGACGGATGCGGGCTCTGGGGGATGGACACACGGCAGGTGGAAGCCGCAATCAAGCGAAAAATCGGCGATGTGAATGCCGAGGTTCTCTCGATCGGTATTGCCGGGGAAAACCGGGTGCGCTACGCGTGCATCATGGCGGGTATTGATCATTCGGCGGGACACACCGGTCTCGGCGCGGTCATGGGATCGAAAAACCTCAAGGCAATCTGCGTGAGCCGCGGAAAGAGAAAAGAGAAATCTACCCCGGAGGCGCGGGAAGCAGCGCGGGAGTATGTGGCCGAGATAAGGCAGAGCGTCTCCCGGTACAAAGATTATTCCACTTACGGCAGCTCCGGAGACATCGATGAGCTCAACCGGATGGGGCTGTTGAGCACCCGGAATTACCGCACTTCACAGCTCGAGGATGCGAACCGCATCGACGGACGGAACCTCGCCTCCTACGTGGTAAAGAAAATCACCTGCCCCGGGTGCTCGGTGCGGTGCAAGGCTGAAGTGGAGCTCAAAAGCGGAAAACACGCCGGTTTCAGAGGCGGCCGCCCTGAGTACGAATCGGTCATCGATTTGGGCGCGCTCTGCGGCCTCGCCGATCCCGATGAGCTGATGTATCTGAGCAACCTGAGCAATATCCTTGGACTCGACACCATATCCACCGGATCGGTCATTGCTTTTGCCATGGATCTCTACGACCGCGGGATCATCGGTCCCGATCAAACCGATGGGCTCGAGCTCGATTGGGGAAATGGTGAGGCCATGGAAGCGATGATGTACAAAATCGCGACCCGGGAGGGCATCGGCAATGTGCTCGCCGACGGGGTATTCCGTGCAGCACGGAAGATCGGCAACGGCGCCGGGCGTTACGCCTATCACGTGAAAGGCGTTGAGCTCTACGGTGCCGATCCGAGAGGCATGATGGGGACGGCGCTCTCGTACGCGGTGAGCATGCGGGGCGGTGACTTCACCAGCGTCTACCCGGTCCCGGAGTTCCGCTACACCGCCGATCGTGCTGAGCGGGAGTTTGGGTCGAGGGAGGCGGTAGACCGTTTTGCTACAGGCGGCAAGGGTGCGATGGTGCGCTACTGCATGATCGTGAGCTCCGTCATAGACTCCCTCGGAATCTGCAAAGTACCGGCTTTGACTATCGCGGGGAATTATGATCTGAAGAAGGAGGCGCGGCTCGTACGGCTTTTGACTGGTCTGGATCTGAATACTGACGAGCTGCTGCATATCGGCGAACGCATCGTCAATCTGGAAAAGCTCTTTAACCTCAGATTTGGCGCCACGAACGATCTCGATACGTTGCCCGATATCTTTCTAAACGACCCTCTCGAAAGCGGTGCATCTTCCGGCGCGAAAGTGGACTTACAGCCGATGGTGGAGGATTTCTACGCGAGTATGGGATGGGATACGGACGGCGTTCCGTTGGGGGAAACCCTCCGGAGGTTAGGCATCGAATGAATGTTGCCGTGGAAGACAGGCGTGACGGCCGTGGTACGGCGCCCTCATCTCATGCTGTCGAAAAAGAGCTCCCACACCGGCTCGCGCTCAACCTCGTACACACGGAGCATTTGGCCCAGGTCACCTTTGTGTGAAAATACCATCTTCCAGTCCATATGAGGAACGTCTACCACTTCACGCTTGCACACCTCCGGCCGCATCATCCAGGCGATATCTCCCAGATCGAAAAACCCTTTGTCGTCAGCCTGGAATCTGGGGTTGCGATAGCGGTACTCGTGCAGGAACGCGGGCATGCCGCCGAGCGGCAGGAGTCGTTCTTCGGTAACACCCATAGGGCAGGTCAACTGAGTGCCTGTGTCAAACCACACCAATGGGACACCCGATTCGAGCAGGACACGTGCGGCATGAATATCGCCGCCAACATTGAATTGCTCGCTCCTCTCCGGCCATGACCACTCGGAACGGGCGTGAAATATGTACCTCACCCTGGGCTTGATAGACGGATCGATGAGGAGCGCCGAGGCTAAGTTCGTTGCCGCACCCAAACCGAGCACCCAGAGCGGGTCGTTGTCGCCACTGGCATGTGCCCGTTCGATAATGAAACGTGCGCCGGCGCTGTCGCTCGGTTCATCGAGATAGGTGAGCGGATCACCGCCTTTGAAAACCGAATAACGGCCGACCCCTCCGGCCGGCTCGAGCAATTCCATCAGGAGATCATAAGACTTCTGTATGCTGATTCTGCCGGTATGCTGGGCAAAGTGAGTCGCCACAAAGCCCTCGATACTGAAGCGCTCCGGGGCGCGTATCGCTAAGGCTATGGCGTACAGGTCGTCTATCTCGTTGGCTGCATCCGAGTCGATAACAATACGGAGTTTTTTTTCCGGAGCCGGAAGTTTGGGCACGATTCGCTGGTTCATGGGTATTACGTTAGGTGAAACTTCTTAGGAGCGCAAGAGACCGGCGGGAGCAAATAGCCGGTCGGGCTACCACCATGCTCAGACCGGCCGCACAAGCCGGCCGCCGCCGTTGACTCAGCTCCGCTTGCGTGGTACAAGAGGACGCCATGCTCTACAGGCAACACGTGATATCACACCCCCATGAGGTGCTTTTGTGGTATCCCAAATGGTTTCCCTAATACCCACCGCCGACTCGTCCATCACACATCCCAAATAACATGAGAGAGTAATAACAATGGGAATTATCGATCAGATAAAGGAAGCCACGATAGCAGGCGACAGCGAGGCGAGCACGAAATTGGCCGGCAAGGTTATTGAAGAGGGAGTTGATCCGATGGAGGCCCTCGAAAAAGGATACGCCGAAGCGATGCGAATCGTGGGAGATAAGTTTTCGAGAATGGAGATGTATCTCCCCGAGTTGATGATGGCCGCAGACGCAATGAAGGCCGGATTTGAAGTCATCAAGCCCCACCTCACAGCAGAACAGCAGGAGACCAATCAGGGTACGGTAGTATTGGGTACCATACAGGGCGATCTGCATGATCTTGGAAAGAATATCGTCCGTACCATGCTCGAATCATCGGGTTTTACGGTGCATGACTTGGGAAGCGACGTCTCAGTCCGCTCCTTCATAGAGAAGGCGGAGGAGGTGGATGCCGATATCATTGCCGCTTCCGCCATACTCACCACCACGATGGTCTATATGCCCGATATTTCGAAGGTGCTCAACGAAACGGGACTCCGTGACAAGTACAAGATACTGTTGGGCGGTGGACCTGTTACCCCGGAATACGCCGAGGAGGCCGACGCCGACGGTTACGCAGAAGACGCCGGTGAAGGTGTCACCGTCGCAAAGCAGCTCGCGGAACGGCTCGCAGGGGGCGGAAATGATTGATTTTTGGGATGCGGCAGACCAGTGTGAAAACGGCGAGTACTGCAAAGAGGCGGATTTTGACAGGCGTGTATCGCGGGTTGCCGGTGAGCTCGTGAAAAAATATGAGATAACCTACGACCGGGAACGGGTGATCCCAGCGGATGATGATCTCGCCGACAGGGTGTTTCAGGCCGGAGTCGATCTGTTTTTGGAGCTCGGTGTGTTCTGTAAGGACACCGGGCGAATCATCAAGTTTAGCAGGAGTCAGCTCGAGTGGGCGCTTGAACACGCGGCCACCTCGGTTACGTATGGAGAAGGACCTGACCTCCGCACCATGACCCAACGCTCGGTGGAAGACAGCAAGCCTCCCTTCTGTCTCAACACTCCGGTTGGATGCAGCGTTGCCGAGGAACGCTTTGTGCCGATGGTACAGAGCTACGCCCAGGAGCCGCTTTCGGACACTTTTTCGAGCGCCTTCAGCCTGACGGTACACGGCCGGTCTACAAAAGCGGGAACACCCCAGGAAATAGAAGCAGCCATCTGGAATGTGATCAAGCTGCGGGAGGCGGCACACGCCGCCGGACGCCCGTTAATCGGTATACATAACCTGGTTTCCAACTCCGACCGTGCCGATGGTACCATAGCCGCTGTGCAGCCGCAGTTTGGCGCCCGCCCGAATGACGGGCTTGGAGTAGCGGCGATGGCGGAGATGAAGGTCGATTACGAACGGATGAAGAAAATT
>CAZHXC010000078.1:0-9626 GCA_964536145.1 uncultured Spirochaetales bacterium
GCAACCGGTGATACACAGGCGCGTGACGGTCCGGTTATTGGTGCAGCATCCGACGCTTCCCCGCCGGCGTCGGAGCAAAGTTTGGGCGGGGTCTGGTACTGGATACGCTGGGGTGATACACTCTGGGATATTTCCTCAAGCTTTTATCGGAATCCCTGGCGTTATGACACAATTGCAGAAGAAAACTCGATTCGAAATCCCGACCTCATATTCGCCGGCGCGAAGATCTATATCCCCCAAAAAGAATAGACCGATTCATCACTTTCTCTTTAGTCTCCTTGCACTGCTTTTTTTAACCTCCTGTGGCCCCGCCACAATCTGGAATGTCCCCGCAGAAGATCTGTCCGGCTTGATCGCTTTGGGCGATACATCATATCTTAAGAATCTCAACCTGTCGGAAAGCGATTTGCGCGAAGTTTTGCAGCTCGAGCCTGGTGCGGCCTATTTTCACGCGCATCTCGCACGAGAGATCGGCAGGGAAGAGTTGTTCGCCCCGCTTCTCGAGGTTGAGTGGCTTGACGGGGAGAAACCGTGGAAACTTCTCGCCGGCGAAACGTTAAGCCGTTACTATATAGAAACCGGTGATTATGAACAGGCTGAAACGGTTGCATCCGGATTGCTTGGTTTTGATGATACGGCGCGCTACAAGTTCCTCCAGGTAGAAGCTCTTTACTGGCAGAAACGGGATACCGAAGTGCTTGATCTGCTCGAAACCCTTGGTCTTTACGACTCAGAGGATCTCGATGATTTCAGCCGGAGAGAGACGGCGCTATTTGAAGCGGTATCATCCACACGCCTTGGCCGACCGGGATGGAAAGAGAAACTCCTTGGGCTTTTCAAAAATCAGCCGCCGTCGTCGCTGCACTACCGTGTTCTGAGATTCATCGAAAATGATTATGAAGAGGCCTTTGATGCTGAGGAATTGGCGTTCTTGAACGCCGTGGTCGCTGTAGCCGATTCGAGGCACGACGAAGCTGTTTCAATTTTTTCAAAGCTTCTCGCAGAACGGCCGGATCTCTATCTTACCGGATCAGTGTATGAAACCGCGTATGTAGCCTTCCGGTATAGCGGAGCGGCAGCTATGGGCGCCAGATTCTTCGAGAGTTTAACCGCGGCCGATGGAAATCTCTCGGAGGCGGCACTCTATCCGATCTATGAAAACACCGCGCTTCTCTCCTATTTTTCCCGCGATTACGGCAAGGCGGGTGAGTATTTTCAAATGGCTTTGGACGTAGCGAATGATGAGGCACAAAAGGAACGGATGCGGTGGTATCTGCTCAGAAATGCCTATTCACGATCAATCGACCGTGCCCTCGAGGTGATACCTGCGCTCGTCCGGGAATATGATGATCCCCGCTATTATTCCGATATGTTCGATCTCATACTCACCAGGCTTGTAGATCTCCGGCGCTGGGATGAGATAATCGATTTTTACGATGTTGCGGCAGACCGGGTGGCCACCAATGTCAGAGCCCGCGCCGCTTACCTCAACGGTGCACTCTTGCGTGACGGATTGGTTTCAAAGCTTCCGGCAACCTCATATTCGGTCGAAGAGCTGTTTGGCGAAGCGGTTGTACAAGACAGCGGATATTACGGTCTTCTTGCTTCGGCCACCCTCGACGTGTTGCCGGGAGTGCTCAATATCGTGGAGGAGCAGGTGAGCAGCTTAGAGCCCTCTACTGAAGATTTCATTGTGGCGGGTTTTGTAACCTACGGGCTTCTCGAGTACGCTTTTGCGCTGGTTCAGGAAAATCCGGATTCCGTGAGTGATAGAACGCTCCTCGATCTTTCACATGCTCTCGCAGAGGCAGGGGATATCTACAACTCGATACGGACGATCGATTTCCTGAAAGCCCGGCCATCGTTTCAACCGACGCGGGAGGCGTTGGAGCTCTCATACCCAAGGGCCTTCCGGAGGGAGGTTGAAGCTGCAGCCGGACGCGACGGAATACCGCCGTATCTCCTCTTTGCATTGATACGCGAAGAGAGCTATTTCAAGCGGGACATCGTTTCACGAGCAGGAGCGGTGGGATTGTCTCAGCTCATGCCGGCAACGGCGGCTGATACCGCCCGGAGAATGGGGATAGATCTGCCGCCCTTAACGGATCCTGCCGGCAATATATCAATTGGGTCATACTATTTTGCCCAAATGCTCAACCGATTTGGAGTGGGGAGCAACGCGGTATTTGCCTACAACGCCGGCCCGACACGGATGCGAGACTGGAACAGGCAGTATGCGGGTCTGAAGGAAGATCTTGTGCTCGAAGCTCTGCCAATTGAGGAAACCCGGAACCACGGTAGAAAGGTATTCGTCTCCGCAGTAATGTATGCCTATCTCTACTACGGTATTGCCCCGGCAGAGGTTTTGAACTACTACTTTGGTTTTGCGGAGGAAGGAAACAAAGACTATGAATCTGATTGAATCATTACTTCTCGGTCTCCTGCAGGGTGCTACGGAGTTCCTCCCGGTTTCGAGCTCAGGTCATCTGGTCATGTCGAGATATCTTTTTGATATTGAAAATATACCGTTACTATTCGATATCCTGCTCCATGTATCCACCCTCGTTGCGGTGGTGCTGGTATTTAGACGGAGAATTATCGGGATTCTGGTATCGCTTATACGCTTAATCAGGCGGCGGAATACCGCGGATGACAGAATCAATCTCAAGTTGTTTCTGCTTATCATGCTGGCCACCGTCTGTACCGGTATCGTTGGGGCGCTACTCTCCCTACTCGACGCGGAGTTGCATCCAAAGCTTGTATCTTCGTTGTTTATCGTCACCGGGACGATACTTATCGGAACAAAGTTCATGCACGGCAGGAAGCGCTATGGCGATATCGGTGTGAAAGAAGGGTTCGTTGCGGGTATTGCGCAGGGGCTCGGCGTGCTGCCGGGCATCTCCCGCTCAGGAATTACGATCGCGGCGGCGCTTGGTGCAGGCGTTGATAGGGAACAGGCCGGCGAGTTTTCTTTTCTTATCTCGATTCCGGCAATTATCGGTGCGGCATTCCTCGATTTCAGTCAGGCCGGCAATCTCATGGCCGTGGTTGCGCCGTTGAGTCTCGCAATTGGGATGACCGCGGCTTTCATTTCAGGACTTTTCAGCCTTGTGCTGCTCTTACGACTCATAAAATCGGGCAAATTTTACCTGTTCAGTATCTATCTTATCCCGCTCGGGATCGCCCTGCTCATCTGGGCGCCCGTGTAACACTACCTAACGCTCAAAGGCGCCGCTCTTATCGCCGATACTGAAAGTAGTATCACGTCAACATCGTGTCAGGAGGTACCGGTTGCGCCCGAGTGTGAGTGCAACGGCCGGCGGGCTCGCCGTCGTCCTTATTCTGCTTTCAGCATATCTTTTTGTAGCTTTATTCGTATCTCTCGCAGGGCTCGAAGGTGTTTCCTGGTCGTTCACCGGTCTGGTGGGCTCATTTTTGCTGGCAGCTTTCTCCTTCGCCGCATTTTTTGTGCCGCTCTATCTCCTTGCCGCGGCGATCCTGCTGCTTTCGAGGCGTTTTGCGCGCCGTTACGCTGCCGTTCTCACTTCAACAATTTTGCCGTTCCTCACGCTCGCGCTCCTGTTGCGGATAGTCACCCTGGACCCGGCAGGCCGTGTACCGGAGTTCCTCAGGGATATCTTCGGCACACTCGGTAGTGCGGCGGTTCTGGGAACGGCGGTTCTCATGCAGATTGTCCTTATCATCAGGGTCGCTTACCCCAGGCGCGGTGAATCGAGACCTGTGCCGTTGCTTCCGCAGCCGGAGGAAATGGCCTCCACGGCCTCTCGTCCGGTTTTTGTCCCGATACTCGAAGGGGTGAGTATTCGATCCGTGGGAGATAGCGATGAAAGCTCAAACGAGGATGAGGAATACACGGACGATACCGCCGACGATACCACCGGCGATACCGCCGACGATACCACCGACGCCGGCGAAGAATACACGGCCGCCCCGGCAGTCGCGGGAGACGAAGAGACCGACGAGCCATTAATTCTCGATGGGCCTGAATCTGAGGACGATTTTGAAGAGAACGATGATGAGTCAGTTGCCGCGGTAATCGAGACGGCTGCGAGAACCCGGACACCTGCGGCTGCATCCGGCAAATCCTACGATGTGCCTGTTGACGGTTTGCTCAAAAACTATCCTGACGGCCAGTACTGGAAAATCGACGATGAGACAAGACAATCCTCCGAGGTGCTCCGCCACACCCTCGAAGAGTTTAAGATCCAGGCCGAAGTCACCGGAATCCGCAAAGGGCCTGTGATCACCATGTTTGAAATTCTCCCTGCGCCGGGGGTCAAGCTATCAAAGATCGTGAACTTAGCTGATAATATCGCCCTCAGGCTTGCGGCGTCACGGGTAAGAATCGTAGCGCCGATACCCGGGAAACACGCCGTCGGTATCGAAGTACCAAACAAGCATCGGGCAATCGTGTCGTTCAAAGAGATGATTCAGGACGATTCGTTTGATGACAGCGACAATGAAATCCCGATTGCTCTTGGTAAGGATATTACCGGCGAGGCGCAGATAATCGATTTGACAAAGACGCCACATTTGCTGATAGCAGGCGCAACAGGGGCCGGAAAATCGGTATGTGCCAATGCGATAATCTCATCGATTCTCTACAAGAGAAAACCCTCCGACGTGAGACTGCTGCTCATCGATCCGAAAATAGTCGAGCTCAAGGCGTACAACGACATACCACATTTGCTGACACCGGTCATTACCGAGCCCAAGAAGGCGTATCAGGCCCTGCAGTACTGTATCTATGAGATGGAGCGCCGTTATTCGCTGCTCGACGCATTGGGTGTGCGGGACATCCGTTCGTACAACAAAAAAATAACTACCAAGAAGCTCACCACGCTTCCGCTTCCATATATCGTCATTCTCGTTGATGAGTTTGCCGATCTCATGTCGACAATTGGAAAGGACCTCGAATCGACCCTTGCAAGGCTTGCGGCCATGTCGAGGGCTGTCGGCATCCATCTTGTCCTTGCAACGCAGCGCCCATCGGTTGATGTAATTACCGGACTCATCAAGGCGAATATCCCGTCACGCATTGCGTTTATGGTGGCGAGCAAGTTTGATTCGAGAATAATCATAGACTCGATAGGGGCTGAAAAGCTCCTTGGCAAAGGTGATATGCTCTTTACTTCAGCGTGGGATCCGGTTCCCGTCCGGATTCAGGGACCGTTTCTCTCGGATGAGGAGGTTGAGCAGGTGGCCGGCTATGTGAAAACCCTCGGTGAACCCGATTATCTCGATGAGGAACTGTTCTTTGACGATGATGAAGCCGGGGATTATAACGGCTACGGTGAAGATGATCCTCTGATGGACCAGGCGCTGGACATCGTCGTCCAGGCAGGGAAGGCTTCCGCCTCGTATCTCCAGCGTAAGTTGAAGATTGGCTATAATCGCGCGGCTCGGCTTGTGGAGGATATGGAGATGAGGGGCATCGTCGGTCCCCAGCAGGGCAGCAAGCCCAGGGAGATTCTCCATGTTCCCGATCTTCGCCGTGATTGAGCGGGGCCGCCGAATGCACTGCTTATCCGGCGCCGGGTACCATGCTAAATAACCTGATGCATCGGCATTTTTCTATTGTCCAAGTGGGGCTAATCGAGTAAAATCTTTTTATTCTGTAGCACAAGGAGAAGCGTATGAAAGTGAAAATTGACGCCGATCTCTGCACTGCGTGTGGCCTTTGTACCGACGATGTCCCCGACGTATTCAAAATGGGTGACGACGTTGCTGAAGTCATCGTAGATGAGGTTCCTTCGGGACTCGAAGATGCCGTCAAGGACGCCGCGGACAGCTGCCCTTCAGAGGCAATTATTGTAGAGTAACGCAGAAGATTACTTTTGGCCCGCCGCCGTTCAAACGAACGTAGCAGGCGGGCTTTTTTTTCGCCACCGCCGCATGTCAGACGTCGAGATCGAGAAGCTCTCCCTCGGCGTAGACCGCTTCCGCGTAGTTCTCCAAATCAAACGGGTCGCCGGTCCAGCCTACAAAGGAAGCCCATTTCCCCTTCTCGAGGGTCCCGAGGCGGTCATCGACTTTTAAAATGGACGCGTTCTGTCTGGTGATGATTTCGATGGCCTGCTGCTTATTCATGCCGCATCGCAGGAACCACCGCAACGTAAGGAGCAGCGTTTTCTGGAGGATCACCGGATGATCGGTCATGAGCCCGAACTCGACACCGGATGCAAGAAGAAACTTCAGATTGCGCCAGTTTTCGTGCTTGAGCTCGACCTTGTAGGCAAGCGAATCGAGCGGGCCGTACACTACCGGTATTTTTCTTCTTCTTAGCTCTTCGTATATTTCCGCATTGTTCACGTCGCAGGTATGCTCTACGGTGACTTTGAGCTTGAACTCATCCACAAGCCGTAGAAGTGAGGCGATATCATCGGATTTGTGCACGTGAACGCGAAGGCGTTCCCTCCCCTTCAGAAGTTTCCGGAGTATTGCCTCTTCCGCCGAGACCGGCTCAGGCGGATCCTTTCTGGATTTCATCTTTTCCTTTGCGTCGTGAAGCTTGCCGCGTAACAACGCGAAGGTCCCCATCCGGGTAAACGGTCTTGAGCCTTTCCAGTCACGGACGGACATGGGGTTGTATCCGATGGCTGCCTTGATCCCTGAGCTGCCGATGAACGCCGTCGAGGAATTGGTGCCGTAATTCCTAATAACCGCCGAGTTTCCACCGATGATGTTGCCGCTGCCCGGCACTACACAACTGTAGAGTACACCCGCCTCGAGGGAGTCACGAAAGGCCGTGTCGTCCATCTGAATCGAATCGAGGGCGTTCGCATGCGTGAGAAACGGATCGATGTGGTCGTTTGCTTCGGCTTCCGCGGAGGGTTCGCCCGCCCTTACAAGGCCGATATGCGAGTGAGCGTCGATAAACGCCGGGGTGAGGACCGCGTAATTCCCGGACAATTCGCCTTTGTAGCTCTTCCGGATGTCTGTGACACGGTTGTCCTCAAACAGCAGATAACCGTTTTCAATAATCTCTCTGCCCGTGTATAGCAGGTTTGCATGTATCGCTTTCATAAGGATACACTATGTAAGAGTACGGTAGGGGTCAAGGCCGGAATACCCGCCGGGATCCGCCCATCGGAATCCACCCGCCCCCACGGCCATGCTCCGGTTGACAAAGCATTTCAGTTGAGTAATATGAATCACCGGTAATCGAATAGGGTGCAAATAGCGATTTGAACAGAACGGTATTACTTTGGCTTCTTCTTTTTTTCAGTCTCGCCGGACTGCTGCAAGCTCAGGATTTACAGGGAATAGTCACTGCAAGCGATTTTTTCAACAGCGTCTCGGAGCGGTACCGGGAAATTGAGGACTACCAGGCAAGCTTGACCATAACTCAGGAAGATTCCGTGATGTCGGGTACGCTCTATCACAAACGTCCGGATTATTTGTTGATAGAGTTCGATGATCCGGAAGAACAGGTGATTGCCATCAACGGTGAAAAACTCATTATCTATATACCCTACTTAAATGTTTCTATGGAGCAAAAACTCGAGCCAAAAGAGCAACAGGACCCGACCGCGGCGTCGCTAGCCACCGGGCAGGGTCTCGAGCTGATGAGAAACAAATACAGTATCGCGTACCTCGACAGTCAGTTTCCCGTGCCTCTCGAACAGGAGTATGACGAGTTTGGGGAACCGATTCTGACGGATGAAACCGCCGATGCCGCCGGAGCGGAAGATGAGATGGTATACAAGCTAAAGCTCGAGTGGAAGACAATAGACGAAGGCTTTCGCCAATTGATTCTTTCGATCAACGAGGACCTCATGATCAGGCGGATCTCCGGGGTAACCGTGGGTTTTCAGGAGATCCAGCTCGATTTTGAGAATATTATCGTTAACCAGAACCTTCCTGAAGGGAAGTTCAGGTTTGAATCTCCGCCCTCGGCAAATGTTATCAACAACTTTTTATTTGTGCCGGAAGAAGAGTAAACATGGAATCCATTGGCGATAAGCTGAAGAATGAACGGGAGCAGAGGGGATACTCAATCGAACAGATAGCCCGGGACACGAATATCGCCAAACGATATCTCGAAGCTCTCGAAGCTGAGGATTTTTCCGTGTTCCCCGGAGATCCATATCTGATCGGATTCCTGAGGAATTACTCCGATTATCTAGGAATCGATCCTGAAGAGATGGTTACGCTGTACAAGAACTTCAAGATCCAGAGTCAGCCGGTTCCAATGGATGAGTTGCTTGTCAAGCGTGATCGCAAGCCGCTCATCATTGGATTGGCCGTTGCCGCCGTTGCGGTCATTCTCGGCATATCCGGTTACTTCCTCGTCCCTGAGATCATTCAGGCGGTTAACGAAAGAAAAGCACGCAGGGAGGTATCGGCTTCCGAGGAAACCGGTGGAAACGTCTATACCCTTGACGGTGAGATGATTGAACGCCGATTTCTTGAAAAAGATGTTGTCGCAATCCCGTTGAACAACGAAACATATGAGATCCAGCTCACCGAGATTGGTGAAAGACTGAATATTACCGTGCCCGGTGGAACAATGCTGCTGCGTGTTGGCGAGGAAAGAGCTATCGATCTTGACGGTGATGCCAATATGGACGTTACGGTGGCCGTCAACGATCTCTTTCCGGATGCGGGACAGCGGAGCGCTGTGCTCAGGTTTGACCTCTTTGTTAGAAGCACCCCCGATGAGACGGCCGCTTCCGCCTCCGCTACCGAAGAAGCCGCGACCGCAGCCGTCGGAGCAGGGAGCCCGGGACTCGAATCTCGCGTGGTCGAGCCTGTTGCCATCCTCGAGGCGAGCGATGCCGAACCGTACACTGTCAACATTTCCTTCAGAGGCAACTGTCTGTTCAGGTATCTGGTAGACGGTCGCAACCGGGAACAGCGATATTTTCAGAGGGGTGACACTATTATCCTCGAGGTAACACGGGAGGTTGTCCTGTGGATGTCCAACGGCGGCAATGTCGCCGCCAGGATTGCCGGGAACGATGTAAATCTCGGGCGGCCCGGGGAGGTATCCACCAAAACTATAGGTTGGACGGCGGGGCAGGAAGGAACGTCCACACTCCTCATGCAGGCTATCTATTGACCTACGGTGTCTGATCATGAACTCCGGTAGCAACGCCGACGGGCCGGCGCGTGAACAGCAGACCGACGAACGGCCCACCCACGGACGGTCGTCCGCAGCCATTACCTTCTACGTAGAAAACCTCGGGTGTGCAAAGAATCAGGTAGATGCGGAGACCATGATATCTGCTCTGGAATCCGGGTCTCACAGGAGAAGCGAAACACCTGATGAAGCTGAGCTCCTGATCATCAATACCTGCGGCTTTATCGAAGAGGCGAGGCGGGAGTCCATCGACACGGTTCTCGAGTTGAGGAAGAGGTTCCCTGAAAAGCGCATAGTGCTTGCCGGCTGTCTCGCCCAACGGGAAGGTGTCCGTTTATGCCGGTTTATTCCGGAAGTGGACGGTCTTTTCGGCAACAGGGCGCCGGGGAGGGTGTCTGAAATCGTTCAAGCTGTTGTAGGTGGCAACAGACCGGCGTTTTTCCCGGAGGAGTATCAGGAGATACCGCAGGCGCCGTCGGTACTCTCGATGCCGGGTTCCGCTTATCTGAAGATTGCCGAG